>JALHUR010000274.1 GCA_022867325.1 Candidatus Aminicenantota bacterium
ATGAAACGGACGTTCCTGAAAAGCAAGATCCGCGCGGGAATCTTTGCTGGAATTCTGCTGGCCGTCGTCGCGTTTTCGACGGGCTTCTCCCAGGTGTCCGAGCGGCGAGCCAAAGCGGTCCGCCTGGAAAACCTGACATGGCCGGAGGCGGAAAAGGCGTTGAAAGGCTGTGATGTCGTCCTCTTTGCCGTCGGAGCCAGGTCCAAGGAACATGGCCCTCATCTTCCCCTGAAGACCGATTACGTCATGGCCGAATACTTGACCGGCAGGGTCAGCCGGGAGGTCGCGGCGGCGATCCTCCCTACCCTGGAATACGGATATTACCCATCCTTCCTGGAATACCCCGGCTCGGTCTCCATCGGAGCGGAAACGTTCAAGAACACGATCGTGGACATCTGTCGGTCCATGAGCGGATACGGCGTCCGCAGGTTCTACGTCCTCAACACAGGAATTTCGACCCTGCCTCCCTTGAAAGCGGCTTCGGAAGATTTGGAGAAGGAGGGGCTCCTGATGCGCTATCTGAATCTTCTGGAGACGGACAAAATGATGCCCCCCGGACTTCTCCAGCAGGAAGGTGGAACCCACGCCGATGAGGGGGAAACTTCCATGATGCTCTATATCGCCCCTGAGCTTGTCGATATGTCCAAGGCGGTCAAAGACTACGACGCGCGGCCCGATCGGAAAGGCTTGACCCGCGACCCGAAGGGAACCGGAGTTTACAGCCCTACGGGAGTCTGGGGGGACCCGACCCTGGCCTCCAAGGACAAAGGCCGGGTCATCGTGGAAACCACGGTCGCGGAGATCATCCGCCAGGTCAGGGAGCTTGCCGGCTTTAAAAAAACTTCATGACCACGGTAAAACCGGCCGAGATAGCGAAGACGATGACCGCCAGGATGAAGATCATCGCCTTCCTCACGGAGCACACTGTCGTAGACCGCATTATCGATCACCTGAAGCTCACCTTTGTTGCGGAGAGGCCCCCGCCGCCTCAGGCCGCTTATCAAGAGCTCTTAATGGCCGCGGATCCCCCGGCCGAATATTTCTCATAAAGCTCTCTTATGCCGAAGGGGAGGTCCGGGTGATTTCCGGCTCATCGGGCAGCGCTGACGGCTATCAAGTTGTCCCTCCGCGCTCTCCAGGCGTCATTGACATGTTCCCAGCCTTGATTTATGCTTCCGTACAGTGGCGAGATGGGATAATCGATGCGAAAACGCGTCTCCAACCGGCTCAGCAGAAAACGAAATACCTATGGAGTCTTTGCCTTGAACCGCAAATCTGGGGTCATTCTGGTGCGAAATCCCGCCAATCTTGGCGGCGTTGACGGCCTTATTACAGGTAAGAACTCATGGACGTACTGGACCCAAATTCACCCCAGTGCGATTCGGGTTAGGGTTCGATTCCCTCTTTAGGCATACCTGATTCTAATCCTTCGCCTGAGTCATTAAACTGAGCCATTTTTAGCGTTTTTGTCCACAATTTGTCCGCACGGGGAATGGCCTAATTTTGCGTTGACTCTTTCTCTCTCTTCTTGGTATTGTCTTCCTGGCAGTGATGCGAGCCATAGGCAAAGCCAAAAAGAACCATCGAGCCAGAACGTAAGGAGTTCTAAATGGGCACTAATTCCAGTCAATCTAAAGAGGCAAAGTCTCCAGTAAGTCCAAATACCGATTCGATACAGACAAATATACCATGGGTCACTGAACGTGATATTGATATGCTCCTGTTGGAGGAATTCTCTTCATCCCCAGATTTCCTGAAGTGGTTTTTGGCTCAGATAGAAATTTCGGGTCAAACCAGTCTTATTTCTACAGCTTGCACTGTGGTTACGTCGACAGGTGAATCTGACCTTGAGATTACGGTTAAATGTGATGACAAGATTTTCAAAATCCTCATCGAGGACAAAATCGGTGCACCCCTTCAGCCAAGACAACCAGACCGATATAGGGACAGAGCAAAGGCATATTTGCATGAAGGAAAATGCTCTGCCGTAAAGACCGTGTTAATTGCTCCTTCCAATTACTTTAAAAAAACGGCTGACAGACTCGGTTTTGATTATGTTGTCGGCCATGAATCAATACGTGAATGGTTTGATAAGGCAAAAGACATGGGGAACCGTCGACTATGCAAAATCGCCATCCTAGACTCGGCCTTGAAATATGGCACCATTGGATGGAAGTTGGTGCCTAACGAAAAAGTAACGGAATTTTGGAGGTTATACTGGGAACTTGCGGACTTTCTTGCACCAGAACTAAAAATGCCTAAGCCGAGGGACAGACCTGCAACTTCATTCTTCATCTACTTCAAGCCAGTCTCTCTAACAAAGAATGTCTCGCTTGTACACAAGGTTTGTTATGGGAACGTTGATTTGCAGTTTAGTGGAATGGGCAACAGGATTGGAGAACTTGAGCAACGTTTCGGGAATCTAC
Source organism: Candidatus Aminicenantota bacterium (assembly GCA_022867325.1). GTDB lineage: Bacteria > Acidobacteriota > Aminicenantia > Aminicenantales > JAFGBC01 > JAFGBC01. The sequence goes on from JALHUR010000274.1 coordinate 2,427, forward strand.
TTGATAATGATATGCAAATTGAGCCAGCATCAAAATCAGCGGTCATCCGCATTAGAGTTCCTGAGATAGATATGATGGCGGATTTCTCAAACTCTAAAGAAGCTGTACGCAAGGCCTTACGTACGGCTGTCAGGCTATTAGATTGGTATAAGCGAGTAGAGAAGAAATAGCATTTTACGCACCTAAGAATGGAAGAGAACGCAGTGAGTCTGGACAATAACAACGCATTTACTTTGTAATTATTAAATCAGGACAGAGCTTCAGACGGATAAGGAGAGTCCCTTGAAAAAGAAAAATGTCTCCTCGGCGATCTCTGCCGCTGCGCCCTCCGGTCCCTGAGCTGTTACTCCGAGTTTGTGACCGGGAGCGCACTTACGCCCGGGATCATCGCCGCCATCCAGGCCTTCGGGGACCGGATTAATCTTCACGTGCACCTCCATTTTCTGGTGACCGAGGGCGGGACCGACGAGGCGGGCGTCTTCCGTAAGATCCCGCGGATCGACGACTCGCGTCTCGCCGAGATCTTTGCCCGCGAGGTCCTGGCGACGCTTGTCCGCAAGGAGCTGCTGAGCCCGGAATGGGCCGAGCGCATTCTCTCTTGGCCTCACTCCGGCTTCAACGTCCATAGCCTGGTCCGGGCCAAGACGAAGCCGGAGGCCGAGCGGGTGGGCAAGTACATGCTCCGGCCGGTGCTTGCCCCGGAGCGGCTGACGTTTCTGGAACCCGAGGGCAAGGTCGGTTATCGCTGGGGCCGTGACGGCCCGGGGCAGGAGACGGAGGTGATGGATTATCTGGAGTTTATCGCCCGGGTGACCTCGCATATTCCCGACAAGGGGCAGGTCATGGTCCGCTACTATGGGCTGTACGCCAACGCTCACCGGGGGAAGGTCAGGAAGGCGAACCGTGTTCCCGTCGCCCTGGGGATGGTCGAGGAGGAGCTGAGGCCCGTTCCCTCAAAGGGCTGGGCGGAGATGATCCGGAAAGTCTACGAGGTCGATCCCTTGATCTGTCCCCGCTGCGGCGGGAGGATGAAGGTCGTCGCCTTTCTGACGGAGTACGCCGTCGTCGACCGGATCATCCGTCACCTGACGTTGACGTTCGCGGCCGAGAAGCCGCCGCCGGCCCATATCTTTGAGCAGGTCGCCCTGATGACGGCCGAGGAGAGCGGGGACTATGAATAACGACAGATCTTGAGAGGGAAGAGAGGGCTAGCCTAGTTTGGCCGCTTTCCCGGCCGTCCGGTCCAACAATCCGGCTGACCAAGCTCCTGCCCACCGGATTCCGAGCTCTTGACACCTGTCCGGGGCCGGGATATCCTTATTTTGTGAGGGGAAGGGTTGATTCTGAGCCCGAGGCCGGCGATTTCATGCCGCGCGAAAAAAGGAATTTCCTATTCGTAGTCGGGGGGCTAGCACAGGGAGGGAGAACGTCCAGATGAACGAGAAGAATCGAGAAACGAGAGTTGGAAGCTTGGTCGCGAACCTGCCCCTCCTGGTTTTCCTTGCCGCCCTCTTGCTGGGACCGCTTCAAGGCGCGCCGTTCAGGGCACAGCAGCCCCAGCCGCCGAAAGCAAAGCCGACCGGGCTGACGTTCGGCCAGCGCGAGGCCCGTGGGATGGACGAGATTGTCACCTTCCTGAGGAGGATCGGAAACAACCAGGGCGCTGACCTGATCTCTGACTGGCGAACACAGAACAAGATCCGGGCGGAGGACACCCCCAAAGGCAGCGCCTCTTACGACCGCTCGATGAGCTACGTGGCGCTCAGCCCGGCGGCGCTTCAGGCAACAGTGGACGCGCAGGGCAACGTCAACATGGGTGCGCTTTTTGATCTTACGGGCAGCCTCGTTCACGAGATGATCCACTCGGGGCAGGGGGTGACGTTCTGGGCAGTGGCGAATTACAAGAGCCAGAACCAGGCCGAGAGGGACGCCTATTTCGGCACCCTCGTCACCATGGCCCTTTGGATGGACCGCCTCCAACTGGAGGTCGACGCCAAAGCCGGGAAACCGCCTTGCGATAGTCTTAAAGAAGCCAAGGACCTGAAGGAAGCCTGCAGCAGTTTCCTCAAGTACGATTACGAGATCCAGCAGTTCTCCAAAGAGAATCGGCCGGCGCTGGAAGCCAGAGTCGCCGCCGCCGTGAAGCCTCTTCAGGCGGAGCGCGACAAGCTTGATCGCGAGCGCTCCGCCCTGAGGCAGAGCGGGGCATTGCGTGAATCAGAGCTAAAGGAAGACGACGACCGCAGCGACGTTCGTGAGGCGTGGATACGGTATGGAGCGCTCAATAAGCAAATCGCTTCTATCGACGCGCAGATCGCGGAGGCGAAGGAAGAGCTCGACCAGCCAGTCTTCGATGTTAACAGCTTCACCTGGACAGACTCCAAGGGTGGCTCCCTTACCCGGCAGCAGGTACTGGGCGAGGTGCAAGCTAGAATAAAGAACATGGACTCGATCGCGAGGCGGTGCGACGGGATTTTGAGTTGGAAGGTTGTTTGGGGATCGCTTTCGAACGGATGGACGGTCAGCAACGGCGGCCTCAAAGTCGACCGGTCCAACCTAATCGCCGGCGCCGGCGAAAGGAAACTCGTGGATAATCCTCAGTTCGTGGAGACGGTGTGCTTCCGTCTGGCGGCAACCCCCTTGCCGCGGTACGACGTCCGCGCCATCGTCGAAGTCGGCCCGGCGCGTGTGCAGGATTTTTCGACTCCGGAGAAGATCGCGGCGCGGTTCACGGACAGCAAGGGACGAGTGACACCTGGCTATCAGGGGACCAAGGAGTGCCAGTTCCAAGGGCATCGCGCCCTCCGATACGAAATGGGTTTCCCGCAAAGCACGGTCAAGGAATGGGGCTACTTCGTCGAGCTCGACCCGGCGCGGAACCTCTGGAGCGTGGTGATGTGCCATGTCGAGGCGCTGTATTCGGGGCCCAGCGGCGAGGGACCGTCGAAGGATGAGCAGGTGAGCAAGAAGTTGGAACTGGAACAAACTGTGGAGCGCCTCCTGCAGAGCAATATCCGCATACAGTCCCAGTAGAACCGAGCGGTGTCAGACTGGCAGCAATTGCTGATTGCAGGCGGAGAGGATGCGCCGGGTAACGACGGCTACCTGGCTCCAGGGTCAAGGCGGATATCGGCGAGGGCCCTGCGGCGGCAAGCAATGGCAGAAAGACAATGGCAGAAAGACAGAGGGTGAGCGCATGACGTACCCCAGCCCGGCGGTGGAAGTTTCGAGGCGGCTGTTCCTGGTTGTCGGGATCGTGGCGGCAGCGTGGCTCGGGTGGCTGACCGACCTGCGGCCGTATGTGGATGTGTCGCGCCCGGAACATCCAGCGCCTGCGGTCGATTCGAGCGCTGGCTCTGGTGAGCATCAGCCTGGCGCGCTCGTCGCGGAGCCGCGGGAGCCGGAGCAGAAGCCGATGCTGACGGTGAGCGGACCGGCGTGGGACGCGTTCTTCTTCCGTGTCGATCAGAGCTTTGCCAAGAACATTCCTGTCACCGGCTGGGAGCATCGCATCACGTCGGCCGATCTCAAGCAGGCCCGGAAAGAGAACGCCAGACGCGCCGCGATGACCGAGAACCAGCGTCAGGACGAACGCGAGTCGGTCCAGCGCGTCAAGGAGAAGTACGGTATCGACACGACGTTCACCGGGAACTTCAGTCGGCTCTACTTCCAGCGCGACGAGCCGCCCTTCGACACCCTCCGCGCCGACAACGGTACTTACATCCTGGCGCTCGATGGCAAGCCCGACCAGCGGCTTGAAGTCACGCTGCTGGCGGCCCATGAATTGATCCCCTTCTTCGATGTGAATCCACTGCCGAAATCGTTCATCTATCCGTTTCGGAAATGGAGCCTCTGGGTGTTCGGGATCGGTCTGGGGCTGTTTCTCCTCTTGCCCTATCCACGCCGCCCGGCCAATGTCATCGCGTACCAGCGGTGGCGCATTCTGCTTGGCGACGTCGCGTCGACGCTGTTGTTCGGGACGTTCTTTGTGCTCCCTCTGCCAATCATTGGCGGTTCGGTGGAGGCGGTGACCAACTTCGCGCTGCTGATCCCGTTCTGGTTAATGGCGTGCCTCGGACTGTGCGCCTTCTACTGGGCGGCGCATGGGGCGGTGTACTGCCTCGTGATGCGCGACAGCGGGTTCGACATCCGGACGCTGCGTGGCGCGGAAGCGTTCGACTACGCGGATATCCAGGAGATCCAGGGTGCGCTCCTGAGGCCGCCGAAGTGGTTCGTCGTCGTGAGCTTCGTCGCGGCGCTGCTGGGCAAATCGGGCGCCGCCAGGATGGGACAGACCGGACGGGCGCTCATGCTCGCCGGATCCGCCGTCAACGGCATGCGGGTCACACGCAAGGACGGGCGATCGCGATTCGTCTGGGTGTCGGATCAGATGGGCGGCAAGGCAATGGAACACCTCGACGCTTTTGTCGCGGGCCTCGAGAAAGAGGGCGTACCAATCAGAGACACCGTCTTCCCGGTGCGCGCGCTGTTTCCGCCATCCTGACAGCGCGTTGCGCCGGATGTCACGCGTGATTCCGGCCCTCCTCCCTTGCGCCAAGGCGAGACGGAAGCTCGGGCGAGACCGCATGGAGCCGCGCCCACGAGGCTGTTGAATAAGTCCCTGGGCCACGAGCACCGAGGCACAAGTAAACACATAAGTAAACATTCAGTACCTTCATAAGCTGTTAATTGGAACCGGATCCCCCGGCCGAATATTTCTCATAAAGCTCTCTTATGCCGAAGGGGAGGTCCGGGTGATTTCCGGCTCATCGGGCAGCGCTGACGGCTTTCAAGTTGTCCGTCCGCGCTCTCCAGGCGTCATTGACATGTTCCCAGCCTTGATTTATGCTTCCGTACGGTGGCGAGATGGGATAATCGATGCGAAAACGCGTCTCCAACCGGCTCAGCAGAAAACGAAATACCTATGGAGAAACCGAGTTTATCGGCCCCATTCATTAGTTGGCCAGCCTAGGTGCACTCTACCGCCACCAATCAGTAATAATCTAGAACATTGAACAGCATTATCAATTATGTATAATGAACTTTAAATGGATATAGCGGAATCTTCTATCCGTGGGGTAAGGGCAATAAGCAATGAAAAAAGCGAAGGACGTTAAAGCTCTTGCAGCAATCGACGTAGATAAGGTCGTCCGCAAGGACAGTGGCAAGTGCGAAGAGAACGTAAAAATTAAGATTGTAATCCCCTTACTTGAGTGTCTGGGTTACAGCGTTCAGAAAGATATGGACTTTGAGCACCATGTTGAA
>JALHUR010000275.1 GCA_022867325.1 Candidatus Aminicenantota bacterium
CATCCACTGGACCCGCTGCATCTCCCGGAGGGTCGAGGCCCTGAGGACCTCGGACCCGCCTTTGGCGAGCAGGCGGAATTGCCAGGAAGCGAAACGGGCCAGATCCTCGACGTTCGAGGCGAAGCCGGCCGCGGGGGCGATCCCGCGGACTTGGAAAAAGGGCATGGCCGCGCGTTCGCCCTCCCTGGTCAGGACACCGTATCCTTGAGCCAGGAGCCCGCCTCGCTCCCCGTCGGGAATCTCAGGGGTCGTCCGGCCGAGCCCGAGCGGCGCGAGGATATTCTCCCGAACATACTCGCCGTACGGCTTCCCCGACACCTGCTCGACGATCTGCCCGGCCAGCGTGAGACCCAGGTTCGAATACTGGAAGTATCGGTCGGAGGGATATAGCATGGCCTGGTTGGCGAGACCCTTGACGATCTCCTCCCGGGTCGGGAAGTTGAAGTCCGGACCCGTCCAGTAGGGATGATCGGATTCCCGGGGCACGCCCGAGGAATGGGTCAGCAATCCACGCAGGGTCACCTCGGGGCTGTCCGCCGAGGCCGGGGGCAGCTTGAACCAGGGGAGATACTTTGAGACCGGATCGTCCAGACGGAGCCGCCCCTCGTCCCGCAGCTGCATGACCGCGATGCTCGTGAACAGCTTGGAGATCGAGCAGATGCTGTAGATCGTCCGGGGCGTCGCCGGCTCCCGCCGGCGCAGGTCGGCGAATCCGTAGCCTTTGCCCCAGACTAGGTCCTGATCGACCACGAAGCCGAGAGAGACGCCGGGAATTTTCTCGTAAGCCAGTTTGGCGTCGATCCAGGCTTAAAGGAGGCCGACGGCCTGGACGAAGCGCGGATCTTTGATAAAGGGAACGGCCTCCTTTTTTTCCGTCGTCTGGCCGGCGGTCGCGGCCGTCCCCGCGAATAGGATGATGACTCCGAACGCGACAAGGATTTTTTTCACGCCGCCTCCTTTTCCAAAGGTCAGAGGACGAAGCTCTCGTCGAAGGCCCCGCCGCGGGCGAATCTCTCAAGCCGGAGGGGAGCCAGGTCGAGGGTTGTGCTCCGGCCGTCGAGGATCTCCTCGGCCAGGAGAAGCCCGGCCGCCGGGCCGTGCATGAAGCCGTGGCCCGAAAACCCGGCCAACACGTAGAATCCGGCCAATCCCTCGACCGGACCGATGATCGGATGATGATCCGGAGTGATCTCGTAGAGTCCTCCCCAGCGGCGGGCGATGCCGGCTCGCTCGAGCAAGGGCATCCGGCCGGCCGAGGCTTCGAGGTGGATGAACTCGGATTCCTCGTCCAAGGATTGATCGAATCCCGGGGCCTGATCGGGATTCGACCAACCCAGCAGCAGACCCGGACCCTCCCGGTGGAAATAGATGTTCCCGGCGAAATCGGCGACAAAGGGGAAGTCGGCCGGAATCTCGGGGACGGCCGCAGTGACCAGGATCTGGCGCTTGACGGGAACGATCGGAATATCGACTCCGGCCAGGCGGCCGACCGGACCGGCCCAAGCGCCGGCGGCGTTGACGACCTTGCGGGTGGCGATCGTCCCGGCCTTGGTCTCGACGGCCTCGACCCGGCCGCCGCCGACCCGGATCCCGGTGACTTCGGCGCCGGTGAGACAGCGGGCCCCCATCCGGCTCGCGGCCGAGACATAGCCCTGGACGACGGCGCCGGGATCGGCCAGACCGTCGTCGCGGCCCCAGACTCCGGCTATGGCGTCGGGATAGGGCATGAGCGGAAGCCGGACGCGCACCTCATCCCCGCTCAGCCAGTCCGTCCGGACCCCGAGGCGGTCCCAGAGGGCGAGTTTCTCGCGGAAGGCGGCCTCATCTTTCCCGCGGGTCAGGACGAACAGATATCCGCATCTGCGGAGCTGGGCCGAATACCCCGTTTCCTCCTCGAACCGCTCGAAGGCCGGCAGGCTCAGCATCGACAGGCGGACATTGATCTCGGTCCCGAAGTGGAAGCGCACGCCGCCCGCGCACTTGGCGGTGGATTCGGTGCCGAAAAACTCCTCCCGCTCGAGGAGGACGACATCGCGGACGCCGCGGCGGGCGAGGTGGTAGGCGGCGCTCACGCCCATGACGCCGCCGCCGACGATGACGATCTCGGCCGAAGAAGGTAAATTCATGATCTCAGGCCCTCCCCAGTCACCCTTCGTCGGGGGAATGCCGGAAGGCGCGGCCCTGCTTGACCTCGGCGTGTTTCCGCTTGTCGGCCAGGATCTTCTCCTGGGCCCGCTTGGATCGTTTTCGCTTCTGGCGCCGGATTTTCGCGATCCGCCGCTCCTCCTCGCTCTTTCGCCCAAGGACGGCGCGCTCGACCTTGTCGGCCAGGATGCGCCGGGCCAGATAGCGGTTGAGGGCCTGGGAGCGCTCCTGCTGGCATTTGACATCGAACCCGGTCGGGATATGCTTGATCTGGACGCAGGTCGCAACCTTGTTGACGTTCTGGCCTCCGTGACCGCCCGAGCGGATGAACTTCTCCTCGAGGTCGTTCTCGAAAATCCCGAGCTTCTCCATACGCTCGCGCAGGGCCTTCTCTTTATCGGGACTGACGCCGGACATGGGCAACTTCCTCAGGTCCTAATCTTATTCAAAGACGGCCCGGGGCACAAGCCCCGGCCGTACGTCGGCCCGGCCGCCGCGGCCATTGATTATTGGAAGGGGTCTTCCCCTCCAAGGTTGACGAGCGGAGGGTCCTTCCACTACACTCGGTTTCTTAGGAAAGGAACATCGCATGATCCATTCAAATCCTAACGCCGTCAAACGGCTGGCCCTCGCCGTCGTCCTGGCCGGCGCCCTCGGCGTCTCTCTCCCGCTCGCCGCCGATCAGGTTCCGTTCCAGACCGTGGCCGAGGCGAGCCAATTCCAGTCGACCTCGCGCTACGCCGACGTCCTCGACTTTATCGCCAAGCTCAAAAAGCATAGCCCCTACATCCGCGTCGAAACCCTCTGCCGGAGCGCGGAGGGCCGCGATGTCCCGCTCATCGTCATCGGGAAACCCCTGCCGGACCGGCCCGAGCGGCTGCGCGGGGACGGCCGCCTTGTCGTTTACATCCAGGCCAACATCCACGCAGGGGAGGTCGAAGGCAAGGAGGCCTCGCTCATGCTGGCCCGCGCCATCCTGCTCGCGCCCACCCCCCTTTATCTCGACAAGCTCGTCATTCTGATCGCGCCCATCTTCAACGCCGACGGGAACGAGCGGATCAGCGTCGAGAACCGGCGCGAACAGGCCGGACCGGCCAACGGCGTCGGTGTCCGGCCCAACGGGCAGAATCTCGACCTCAACCGCGATTCGATGAAGCTGGACAGCCCCGAGCTGCGCGGACTGGTCGCGAACGTCCTCAACCGCTGGGACCCGGCCCTGGTCGTCGACTGCCATACGACGAACGGCTCCTACCACCAGGAGCCGGTGACCTATTCCTGGCCCCTCAACCCGAACGGAGATCCGGACATCCTCCGCTATCAGAGGGACCGGATGCTCCCCGCCGTCCAAAAGGCCTTGGGCGAAAAGTACGGAACGCCGGCTGTTCCCTACGGCGACCCCGCCGACTGGCGCGATTTGGAAAAAGGCTGGGCGACCTTCAGCCACCACCCCCGCTACCTGACGAACTACGTCGGGCTCCGCAACCGCCTGTCCATCCTCGACGAGAACTACTCCTACGCCGATTTCAAGACCCGGGTCCTCGGCTGCTATAACCTCCTCCGGGCCATCCTGGATTACTGCCAGGCCCGCGGGGACGAGATCCGGGGATTGATCAAGGCCGCCGACGAGCGGACCGTGCGGATCGGTAACGCGCCCTCTCCGGAGGACGCTTTCGCCCTCGAATACGAGGTCAAGCCGCTGCCCGACAAAGTCACCATCCGAGGCTACGAAATGGAGGTCATCCCGCGCGAGGGAACCTGGCCCGAGATTAAAAAGACGGACAAGGAAAGGATCTACGTCCTTCCTTATTTCGCAGACTTCGTCCCCAAGAAGTCGATCCGCCGCCCCTACGCATATTTCGTTTCGACCGCCGATCCCGACGTGATCGCTCTGCTCCGCCGCCACGGCATCGCCGTCGAACGCCTGGCCGCGCCCGTCCGCCTCGAGGTCGAGGCCTTCAAGATCGCGGAGCTCAAGGCGCCGGCCCGCCCCTACCAGGGGCATTGGACGAGCGAGATTAAAGGGGAGTATCTGACCGAGGAGCGGGAATTCCCGGCCGGTACGGTCG
>JALHUR010000276.1 GCA_022867325.1 Candidatus Aminicenantota bacterium
ACCTCTATGGATTCTGGGCGATCCTGTTCCTGGTCGCCGGTATGGAGCATTTTCCCGTCGCTGCACGCTGTCTGATCGCGGCCGACCTGGCCATGATCGGCTTGACCTTGATCGAGCTCATAGGCCGGAGAGCCTTCGATTTTTACAATGAGCGCGCTTTGGCGGCCGTCAACTTCCTCGTCGTGCTGGGCGGTTTGGCCTGGCTCCGCTTCAAAGGCCGGGCCTGAGCGCCCGGCGCCGGTCAGTCTCCGATGACCTTGACCCGTTCGCCGACGCTAAGCCCCGCCTTTCAAGGCGGGGACGAGAAGCGAGGCTCAGGGTTAACCCCGAACAAGCCCCGGCATTCATGCCGGGGAGTCGAGGGGTTGACCAGGACCCGCTTCCGTGGATTAGATTTTCCTTTTTACGCTACGTGGGAATTCCCGCTCCGGACAGCGCACCATCACTTGACCCTTATCAGGGATATGGGGGGCGTCTCGTCGACTTTAATTCTTTTATTTTTTTAGCTAAAAGCATCGGCGGTTCGTACAAAATATTATCCTGGGATGGTTGATGGTATTTTTTAAGAGCGGTTTCAAATAATGACAAAGCCGATTTATAATCTTTTTCATTTTCAAGCGCTAAACCTTTATACCAATACCCCAAATATGAATCGCCTTTAATCGAAATTATTTTTTCAGCAATAGGCATTAATTTATCATAATTACCCAAGAATGTTTCAACTTCTGCCTTTTTAATTATATTTTCGCATTCCCCTGAAAGTTTTGCGGGCATTGCTACAGTGTTTGAAATAATTACATTTTTACCTATTGTTACCTCTGCATAGATTTTAATGCCTTGCTTTGGCAAAGAATTATTTTCTATCTCATATATCGCATTATAAAACGAGTCAGCAGTAAAATACAATCTCCCTCCATCAGGAGAACTTATTAACTTTATCCATTTCTCAATTTTGTTTTTTTTACCATTTTCGTCTAATGCCCAAAATAATACCTTATCCTTCCACATTGACTTATAAATTTCAAAATATAATTTATCGTCACGTTGTTTAGTTTTACTCTTCCCATCCCTACCCTTTATTTGATCATCAATTTTTTCCTGCTTTAACATTTTACTGAATATCCCGACGGATACATAGGAAGACCCATCGTCCGGCCCTTGGACAAAATACAAAGCCATATCCAAAGGCTCCACTATCTTTTTTGTTATTTTCCCAGAAGACATATGTAAGATTATGTAAACCAATGCAAAAATAAAAACTATTCCAATAAATAATACTTTTTTCTTAAACATTCAATTCTCCAACAAAACAATTAATACTTGCTTAATATCTAAAATCCTGGAACATCCCCATAGTAATGATTGCCCTTTAAAGTCACATTTTTTTTACATTCCCCGTAAGTAGCGTTTCCGGCTACCGGATACGGTTTACCGTCTTCATCCATTCTGTTTGGCGGCGCGTTTATCCCTGTGCCTTCTTTGCTGTCGCAAAATATTGTCCTGCTTGCCCCTTCTTCATTTTCCGGATAGTCGTAAAATTTGTTATCCCAGCCAAGATAATTTAACGGCGGGTTATAACGCATAATACACTTTACATCTCCCGACCATTTGCCGCCAGTGACGGCTACGCTATCCGGACATATAGCCGCCCGATAACACCTATCTCTGTCTACTGAATCCTCTCCGTGATGCAGCAGATTTACAGCGTGGCCAAGTTCATGCGCTATAATAGAATCAAGTTCTTCATGAAAAATACTTTCCCTTGCCCCCCCTCTTAGATTTTTCGCACTACGGACCATCGGGTTCATTGGGTCAGACATCAATAACATCGCATTAATGTATACCCTATCAACTACATTCGGCGAACCTACTACTGATGATACTGCCCCATAAACAGCCTCCATTGTCCTACCGCAAATATACAAACCCTTTTGACCATTTTGAGTCAAAAGCGTACCGTACCCTCTATTGAAATTAACATATCTCTCACTGTCAAATTCATTCTGATCAATAAGATGAATCTGCAGCTTCAAATCAGTAAATTTTCCTATTCCAAAACCCAACTCATCATAGATAAACAAATCTTTATATTTGGGATCCGTGTCTTTCCATTCACCATTCACAAAAAAACCTCTGTACTCTTCATAATTGGTGAAACCATCTCCTGCTTCCTTATTGCTTCCGACTCCTTCCGGCTTATTATCATTATCGGAATCTGCGGATTCTCCTGAAACTTCATATTTTTCTTCCCATTTATCGGCTATATGATTTTCATTATCATCGAATGGTATTGTAATATAATCTTTCCCGTCTTCCGTTTTGCACTTGTACCAAGTACCTTCAATATTAACCTCCGCTTTTAGCTTTCCCCACGCGCCGTAATCAAGAGACTGTATTTCTACTTCAGTACTATTCATCGCCTTGGTGCTTTCAGTAGTCATTGCTTCAGATCCTTTTGCATAATCAGACTGGTTTTCAACAAAATTTAAATCGTAATCAGTCGAATCTCCTTTATTCATCGCGTATCCCTTCTCTTTACTGGCTTCAAATAAAGTAAATTTCCACTTTCCTTTCAATTCGCTATTATCTTTGATTTTAGCTTTAATTTTGACTGAGTTGTTTTCATCTCCTCCCAGTGGACGCCAAACCTTATCCGCCTTTTCAATAACTCCTGAAACATCCATTACCTTCGAAATATCCCATGATAATTCATTAATAAGAGTGCCGTTAAACGCTGTGCGGCTGTAATGTCCTTTCATCACCCCGTCTTCAATTACGCGCGCCTCCGTATCCCAGCTATTAGTCGCCTGTATAGCGGCCATAGCCTGCGCGCCTCTTGTAACACATTCTTTTATAGTCTCCGTGCTTATAGGGCCTGCAAGATCTGGTCCTTTAATATGGCCGAACGGCATGCTAAGATTCTTCCCGCCTACGAAATAATTAAGAAACATAGGCATTGTAGAAGACCATGTATTGCCTCTATCACGGTCAATATATGTAATAGTTTCATTAAATTTAGCCAGCATAGATACCGCATCCTGGCCAATACAATATGACCCATTCGGTAAAATATCCTTTAATGGGTCTTTATCGGAAAGACTGTAATATATCCAAGCAAAAGAAATGGTATTGTTAGTGCCACTTCCCTGCCCCTCGTAGGATATATCTTGCGATGCCTGCGCGAAACCGCCTGTTACAGTTCCTTGCCATGTCGAACCATTGTCCTCAAGTTTAATTAACTGCCCCACCAACCTTCCGTTTTTATCCTTGATGTCATTTTTTTTTGTTTCTTTCCAATTAATATTTAGTTTCCACCTAGTCGTCACTTCACCCGAAGAAGAACTACCGGCAGTAGTCAACATTTTTTGTGAAACTTCTATATATCCCTGCCAAGAATATGGAATTCCCTCTTCCGCTTTTGGGAGATGTGTTATCAAAACAAAAAACATGATTAGCAAGAGCTTTATTTTTCTCATTTTACGCGTTTTCCATATCCCATTTTAGCATAAAGAAGAGCATAAAGAAGTAAACCAATCTCCGGCCTAAAGGCCGGAGATTTTGGCCAAGAAGACGAATGGCATGACTTATAAAGTGAAATAAAGGGGTCTGACCCTCTTTCACACGGCAGATGCTGCGATTCTCTTAGATTCTCTTATAAATTCCTGGTTTCGGATCCGTCGCATAGATATTCGTCACAATATCATAAGCCTCACGGGTTGTTCTCAAAGACGGATCACTGGAAGAAATAGAAACAATGCCAAACCACTCTTCATTCATATTTGGATCATCATAGCCCGGCATTGTTGACGATCATCTACAAGGTTTTGAAAGAAGGACGGAATTACATTGCCTATCGGAGATAACTCGGCCGCCTTGAGAAACTCCTTAATGGGCCGGTGACGGCCGCATTGTTTTATAGGTTAAGGGGCCGGGACCTGACGTTAGAGTGTGTGCGGACATAGCCTTCTGGCTAGGGGCACGGATAGAAGGGTGGTCCACAAGACCTAAAGAGAAGAAAGGAGAAGAAAAAAGAAAAAACCGCTTGCGTCACATCATCATAATCGGCGGCCGTCAACTTCCTCGTCGTGCTGGGCAGCCTGGCCTGGCTCCGCTCCAAAGGCCGGGCCTGAACGCCAGGCGCCGGTCACTCGCCGATGACTTTGACCAGTATCCGCTTCCGGCGCATGCCGTCGAATTCACCGTAGAAGATCTCCTCCCAGGGGCCGAGGTCGAGCTTGCCCTTGGTCACGGCCACCACTACCTCGCGCCCCATGACGGTCCGTTTGAGGTGGGCGTCGGCGTTCGTCTCGCCCGTCAGGTTGTGGTCGTAATCTTGGGACGCGAACGGGGCCAGACCCTCCAGCCAGGTCTCGAAATCTTTATGGAGTCCACCCTCGTTGTCGTTGATGAAGACGCTGGCCGTGATGTGCATGGCGTTGACCAAGCAGATTCCCTCCTCGACGCCGCTTTTACGAACGATCTCGCGGACGGCGTCGCTGATCCGGATGAACTCCAGCCGCTTCGAAGTTTCGAACCAGAGATACTCGGTCCAGGATTTCATTTCCGGCCCAGGATCTCGTCGACGAGGGGCTTCGCGTCGTAGATCTTGAGGAGGGCCTCGATGATGCCCCGGCTGTCGACCATGACCGAACGGGAGACGGTGTCCTCATAGACGAACCGGGTCGGGAGGCACTGGATATTTCCGTCGAAAAGGGCGCCGACGAACTCGGCCTTTCGGTTGACGACCGGGGAGCCCGAATTGCCGCCGATCGAGTCGCAGGTCGCGACGAAGTTCAGGGGAACCGAAGCGTTCAAGGCCGATTTCTTGGCAGTAAAACTGGGGGGAAGCTCGTACGGCGGTTTGTTCCCGTTCTTGGCCGATTTGTCGTAAAGGCCGGTGAAGGTCGTGGTGAAGGGGATTTTACGGCCGCCCTCGACGTAGCCCTTGGCGACGCCGAAGCTCAGCCGCAGCGTCGATGTCGCGTCGGGAGGGATGGACGTCCCCTTGAGCTTGAACAGGGCCCGGGCGATCAACGCGCCGTTCTTGATCTCGGCGGCCTCAACCTCCTTTTCGTAGCGGGAACGGAGTCCGCGCGAAACGGGGTCCACCAGGAGGGCGAGCTTGATCATGGTGTCCTCGGAACGGCAGATCGCCTCCCAGCCGCCCTCCAAGTAGGACTTGCGGACCTCGATGTCCTTGAGCCGCGTTCCGGTCACCAGCTCGCGCGCAACCTCCTGGGGCGTCCGGCCCCCGAACAGCCATTTGATTTCCTGGAGGCTTCCCAGTTCGTCCTTAAGCTGGGCGAGCGAGTCGGTCAGCTTGACGATCTCGAACTCGTCATAGATGGGGGAAGGGGAGAGGAGCGACCTCTGGACCGAAGCCAGGCTTGCGTCTCTGTACTCCCGGAGGCGTTCGGCGTTGGGCTTGGTTCGTTCCTGGGCGAGCCGGACGAGAGTTCGGGCGGGTCCGTAATACACGGTGTTGAAACCCTGGTTTCTTTCCAGGAAGCTGTAGGGTTTGAAGAACGAGGCATAGGACTTCTGGGCGGCCGCGATCTCGTCCCAGGCTTTTCCGAACTCGGCTTCGAGAGCGGCGTCCTTCCGGACGGCTTCCCGCAGCGCCTGCTCGTCGCGGGCTTTATTCTCCATGAGCGCCTTATCGAGGAGGCCGGATTGATAGCCGGTGACGGCCTTGAGGCTGTTTTCGATCCCGAACAGGTTCCGGAGCGCGATCCGGGCTTCCTCGGCTCCTTTCTTGCTGTATTCGTGAAGCAGGGCTTGCCGGCGCCGCAGGTTGGAAATGGTGAACGGATAGCTCGTGTCCCTCAGTAACTCGAGCTGGCCGAGGGTCAGAAGCCGTCCCGTCGATCCCGGGTTGCCGGAGCAAAAAACAAGCTCGCCTTCCTTGACGCCCTTCGGGCTCCACTTGAGATAGTGGGGTGTTTTGAGGGGTTGGCCGTTCTCGTAGACACGGAACAGGGAGACGTCCAGGTCGTAGCGAGGGTAGGTAAAATTGTCGGGGTCGCCGCCGAAGAAGGCGATGCCGTATTCGACCGCGAAAACGAGCCGGACGTCGGACAGGACCTTGTACCTGTAAAGATGGAACAAACCTCCCGAATACAGATTAACCACCGCGCACTTGAGGCCCGTCCGTTCCGATTCCTCTTTTTCCATGGCGGCGACGGCTTTGTCGATGGCTTCGGCCGCCTCGACCGTGCCCATGCCAGGCTTGACGGCGCCGGTCACGGGCCCGGTCACATCGATGATCTCCTGGAGGACCCAGATCTCGACGCCGGAGCATTTGAGCTCTTCCTGGCGGGTCCGGGCGTAGAAGCCGGTCTTCATCAGGTCTCGCTCTTTGCTGGACAGGTTCTGGATGGCGCCCTGGCCGACATGGTGGTTGGTCAGGACCAATCCGTCGGGCGAGACAAATGAGGCCGAGGCCCCGCCGAAGCGGACCGACGACAGCCGGAGGTGGGTCAGCCATTCGTCGTTCGCGGCGAAGCCGTACTTTTTTTGGAGGAGATCCTTGGGCGCCATGTTGAAGAGCCACATCCCCTCGTCCGCCGCTAGGAACCCGGCGAAAAGAAGGGCGAAGAGAAGAATTCCCGGCAATCCTTTGGCCAGCGTTTTTTTCATGTTCGGTCGAGCTCCTTTCAGAAATGGGGACTCCATTATAATCCAAAAGCGCGTTGATATTCGCCTGAGCATCTCAACCAGCGAGCCGTTGTGTCTGCGTTGAATGGAAATATTGATCATTTTCCGTCAAAAAACGTTGTTGCGCCATGGGCGCCGCTGTCTGTAAAATGATTAAGACCGCTGCCATAAATCGGCATCTGTTCAAGGAGCGAAGCCAATGATAAGAGTGTTTTCTTCCGATTATCGGAGGAGGAACGGGGCGCGCACCGATCCGTTTCCCGTCCGAACGCTCAGGCGGATTGAAAGACCGACGACGAAAATCGACGACAGCGCGGTCCGACGCGTGGACGAACGTGACGGCGGATTTCGCCGGGCCGATCGCGGCGAGTATGGCCCGGTTATTCAGCGCGAATACCGGAGGTTCATGACCAAGCATCCCCTTTCCGGCGCGCTCCTCGGAATGTCCAAGCACTTGGCGCCGATCGCGGCCGGTGAAACCGGCAAGTCCATCGCTCCCTCGACCGATAACCCGGTTTTTAATGCCCGGCATATCAAGGAGACGGCCTATTTCCTGCGCGCCGACGCGGCCGGAATATGCGAGCTTCCCCCGTATGCCGTTTTTACCCACAGCCGATGGGACGGAAGCCCGATCGAACTCGCCCACAAATATGCCATAGGCATACTGATAGATCAGGATTGGAAAACCGCCCAGGCCTCCGCCGGCCATGACTGGATCAGCAACTCGATGAGCTTTTTGGCCTACTCGACTTCAGGGTTCATCGCCTGCGTCCTGGCGGAGTATATCCGCAAACTCGGATACCCGGCCCGGGCCCACCACGCGATGAATTATCAAGTCGTGGTGCCCCCGATCCTTCTCTGGGCCGGCCTGGGAGAAATGTGCAGGATCGGCGACATCGTGCTGAACCCGTTCCTGGGGCCGCGATTCAAGGCCGCGGTCGTTACCACCGACATGCCTTTGGCGGTGGATAAGCCGATCGACTTCGGCCTGCAGGACTTCTGCGACAAATGCGGCAAGTGCGCCCGGGAATGCCCCGGACAGGCCATCGGCCGTGGCGCGAAAGAAACCCACAACGGGTATGAACGGTGGACGACCGACGTGAAAAAGTGCACCAGTATGCGGGTCGGCAATCAACTCGGATCGGGATGCGGCATGTGTATCAAGGTCTGCCCTTGGAATAAGCCCTTCACGCCGTTTCACCGCTTCGTGAATCGGGCCATCCGCGACTTCCCGGCCGTTCGCTCCCTGGCCGTCAAGGCGGATGATTGGCTCGGCTACGGAAAGCCGAAGCCCGGCTGGAAATGGTGGCTGGATGTCGAGGACGTTGACGGTGTCTACAGGGATACTGCTCGCATGAGCGGAGACAACGAATAAAGACCATCTAACATCCGCATTCTCGATTCAGGCCTCCGCCAATACCCTCTTCCCAAAATCACTTCAATCGAAATGCTCGCATGGCGTTTTGGTTTTTCCTCCAATTTGGCTATTATAGGGAGACGCAAAGGAATCTATAATGAAGCTGACCGAAGCGCCGTTCGAAACCACGCTCAGGATTACCGGAATTATGGGCGGGGAGGGGATCCGGCGCCGTCTGCTGTCCTTGGGTTTCCATCCGGGCGACAAGGTTCTGGTCGTCTCCCGCGGGATCTTGAAAGGCCCGCTCCTGGTTCGGAACCTGACCGCGGACGTAACGGTCGCGCTCGGCCGAGGCGTCGCCCAGAAAATCGTGGTCGAGGACGGCCATGGATGAGGCCCACCCGCCCGTCATCGTCTTCATCGGACAGCCTAACTGCGGCAAAAGCACGCTCTTCAACGCCATCGCCGGTCCCAAGGCCGAGGTCTCCAATTTTCCCGGAACCAGCACCAAGCACACCCATTCGACGGTCATCGTCGGGGGCCGGTCCCTGACCGTCGTCGACCTGCCCGGGACCTATTCCCTGGTGCCGCTCGACCCGGCCGAGAAGGTCGCCTACGCTCATCTGTTTTCGGAACGGCCCGACCTCATCGTCAACGTCGTCGACGCGTCCATCCTGAGCCGAAACCTGGAGTTAAGCCTCGAGCTTTTGGAGCTCCGGGCGCCCATGCTCGTCGCGCTCAACATGGTCGACCTGGCCGAAAAAAAGGGGATCGAGATCGATCCGGCCGAACTCGAGCGCCGGCTGGGAGTCCCGGTCGTCACGACCATCGCCAGCCACGGCCGCGGGATCAAGGAACTCCTGGATAAGGCTTTCGAACTCATCGACCGGAAGCCGGCCGTCCTTGCCCACGGCTGGTCGGCCGACGTCGCTGAGAAGCTTGACGAGCTGGCCGGGCTTCTGCCCGATGGCTTCTGCTCCGGGTACGACGAACGGTTCGCCGCGGTCAAGCTCATCGAGACCGGAAACCTGGCCTGCGACGGTCTGCTGACGGACTTGGAACCCGTCTTCAAGTCCGAGTTGGACCGGATTCGAGCCGAACTGGAGCGGCGGCGCGGCGTTCCGGCCTATGAGGTCATCGCCTCCGAACGGCACCACCTGGCCCTGAAGATCTCCGAAGAGGCGAGTCGGCTCCGCCACGGTCCGCGCCTGACCTGGGATAAGAGGGTCGACAGCATCATCATGCATCCCCTGTTCGGGTATGTCTTCATGGCCGCGATCTTCATGCTCTTCTTTCTCGTGATCTTCAAGGTCGGCAGCCCGCTCGAGTCGCTCCTGCTCAAGCCCCTCGGCGAGCTTCGGCTTTGGCTGGGCGCCCGGCTCGGGACGGGTTTGGCTTATTATCTCGCCGAAGGCCTCCTGCAGGGCGTGGGCGGAGGGATCGCCATCGTCCTTCCCTATTTTCTGCCGCTCCTTATGCTGATGGCTTTTCTGGAGGATCTCGGATATCTGGCCCGGGCCGGATTTCTCCTCGACACCTTCATGCACCGGATCGGCCTCCATGGCAAATCCGTATCGCCCTTTATCCTCGGGTTCGGCTGCAACGTTCCCGCCGTGGTCGCGACCCGGATCCTGGAATCGCGGCGGGACCGGATCATCACCTCGCTCCTCATCCCGTTCATCCCCTGTTCGGCCCGGACGACGATCATCCTCGCCCTGGTCGCGGTCTATCTCGGACCGGTCTGGGCCCTCGGCTTTTATGTCATCAACCTGGCCGTGGTGGCCGTCCTGGGCTGGGCGCTCAGCCGCCTGGTCAAGGCCGAGTCGCCCGGACTCATCCTCGAGATTCCTTCCCTCAAGCTGCCCTCGCCCAAGGCGATCCTTAGTAAAACAAGGCTTCAGCTCATGGACTTCATCGGGTTCGCCTGGCCGCTCCTTATCGCCGGGAGCCTCGTCCTGAGCCTCGTTCAATATTTCGGCGCCGACAAGATCATCAACCTCGCCCTGTCGCCCCTGATCACGGCCGGCCTGGGGCTTCCCAAGGAGTTGGGGGTGACTCTCGTCTTCGGCTTCCTGCGCAAGGAGTTGTCCTTGATCATGATGCTCCAGGCCTTGGGAGTCGGCTACAAGGACCTGCTCTCGGTCATCAGCCGGGAACAGCTGATGACCTTCACCGTCTTCATCAATTTTTTCATCCCCTGCTTGTCCACCTTCGCCATTCTGTGGAGGGAAGTCGGCCGCCGCTATGCCTTCCTCTCGGTCGGTTTGAGCGTCGGCGTCGCGCTCGCCCTGAGCCGGCTGATCCGCCTGTTTTTTTAGGCGCGGCTCAGCATCCGCTTATCGCGGCGGGCCCGGTGGAAGGTGACGGCGAAGCGGTGGGCCTCGTCCCGGATCCGCTGGAGAAGCTTGAGGGCGGGCGAGGAGCGGTCGAGCCGGAGGCCGTCTTTGGCGCCTTCGCTGAAAACGACCTCTTCCTTTTTGGCCAGCGAGGCGACCGGAATCCCGACCAGGCCGAGGTCGTGGAGGGTTTTGAGGGCCGTTCCGAGCTGGGGTTTTCCGCCGTCGACGAAGACGAGATCGGGCAGGGGCGTTCCCTCCTCCAGGGCGCGGCGGTAACGGCGGGCGATGACTTCGCTCAGGCTGGCCACATCGTTGGGGCCTTCCACCGTCTTGACCTTGAACTTCCGGTATTCGGATTTCTTGGGGCGTCCCTCCTCGAATACGACCAGGGAGCCGACCGATTCGGTCCCGCTCGTGTTGGAAATGTCGAAGCCCTCGATCCGGCGGAGCGGGCCCTTGAGGCCGAGGACGTTTCCGAGCTCGTCGATTCCAGAGGATGGCGCGGCGCTGTCTTTGAGGAGAAGCCCGGCGTTCCGGACGGCAAAATCGACAAGCTGTTTTTTGCGCCCCCGCTTGGGAATGACCAAGGGAAGGGCGCTCTTTCCCCGCAAGGACGGTTTGAAGGGGACCAGGATCTCATCGGCAGTCAACGGCGCGTCTTTGTAATAGCCTTGAAGGAATTCGCCGAGAATCAGGGAAGGCTCTCGGCCGGGAGCGGCCGGAAGTATGAACGGCTTCGATTCAATGACCTTTCCCTTCCGCATCAGGAAGACCAGGACGGCCGCCGTCGAGCCTTCCCGGTCGAATCCGACGATATCCAGGTCGCTGCGGATCGGGCTGATGAGCTTGGGGGTCGTTTGGGCGTCCTCGACGGCGCTCAGGGCATCCCTCCACCAGGCCGCCAGCTCGAACTCTTCGCGCGCCGCCGCCTCTTCCATCTTGCCGGTCAGGGCGGCCTTGAGCTCCTCGGTCCGGCCTTCGAGAAGAAGGAGGGCGTTCCGGACGCGATCCCGGTATTCCTTGGGGGATAGGGCGGCGACGCAGGGGGCCGAACATAATCCGATTTCATGGTCGAGGCAGGGCCTGGTCCGTTTCCCCGGGATCTTTTCCTCGCAGCCGCGGACGCCGAAGTATTTATTGATGACCTGGATGGTCCGCCTCGCCCGGCTGGGAGGGGCGAAAGGGCCGAAGTAGCGAGCGCCGTCCTCGGCGACTTTCCGGGTGAAATAGATGCCCGGGACTTCTTCCTGAACGGTCAGCTTGAGGTAGGGAAAGCTCTTGTCGTCCTTGAGCCGCAGGTTGAATTTGGGCTGGGCGTTCCGGACGTAGTTGCTCTCGAGGAAGACGGCGTCCTTCTCGGTCTCGGTCAGAAGATAGTCGATGTCGGCCGTCTCGCGCAGGATGGCCCGGACCTTGGGGTCCGAGGTCGGCTGGAAGTAGGAGCGAACCCGGTCCTGGAGGGAGCGGGCTTTTCCGATATAGACGACCTCGCCCTTGGCGTTCTTGAAGAAGTAGATGCCGGGCGAGCGGGGGAGCGCCTCGATCCTGGCCGTCAAAAACGAGCGGCCGGCGGCCGGCTTTTTCACAGCCCGATCTCCAGCTCCCGTTTCTTGAGAGTCTTGATTTCGTCGCGGAGCTTGGCCGCCTTCTCGAACTCGAGGTTCCGGGCGGCCCGGCGCATGAGCGTCTCGAGCTCCTCGATTTTTTTCCATCGTTTCTGGGGCGAGAGGAGCTCGTCCTTCTCCTCGGCAATCCGGGTGGTGTCCAGGTAGTCGCGCTTGTAGATGCCGGTCATGACTTCGTCGATGCGCTTCCGGATGGACTGGGGCGTGATGCCGTTCCTCCGGTTATGCTCCTCCTGGATGGCCCGGCGCCTGTCCGTCTCCTGGATGGCCCGCCGCATGGATTCGGTCGTGACGTCGGCGTAGAGGAGCGCCTTGCCGGACACGTTCCGGGCCGCCCGGCCGAAGGTCTGGATGAGCGCGCTCGTCGAGCGGAGGAAACCCTCCTTGTCGGCGTCGAGGATGGCGACAAGGGAGACCTCGGGAAGGTCGAGACCCTCGCGGAGGAGGTTGATCCCGATCAGGACATCGAAGACGCCCTTCCGCAGGTCGCGGAGTATCTTGACCCGCTCCAGGGTTTCGATGTCCGAATGGAGGTAGCGGACGCGGAGGCCCCGCTCGTGATAATAGCGGGTCAGGTTCTCGGCCATCTTCTTGGTCAGAGTCGTGATCAGGGTCCGTTCGCCGCGCTCGGTCCGGGCCCGGATCTCCTCGAACAGGTCGTCGACCTGGCCGCGGATGGGCCGGACTTCGAGTTCGGGATCGGTCAGTCCGGTCGGCCGGATGATCTGCTCGGCGATCCTGCCCTCGGCTTTCTTCAACTCGTAGGGTCCCGGCGTCGCCGAAACGGCCACGACCTGTCCGACCCGGGCCTCGAACTCGGCGAAGTTCAGAGGGCGGTTGTCGAGGGCCGAGGGGAGCCGGAAGCCGTGTTCGATCAGGGGCAGCTTCCGCGCCCGGTCGCCCTGGTACATCCCCCCGACCTGCGGGACGGTGACGTGGGATTCGTCGATGATGGTCAGGAAGTCGTCCGGAAAATAATCGAGCAGAGTGAAGGGGGGCTCGCCGGGACTGCGGCCGCTCAGGAACCGCGAGTAGTTTTCGATGCCCGGGCAATAGCCGAACTCGCGGAGCATTTCGAGGTCGTACAGGGTCCGTTCCTCGATCCGCTCGGCCTCGACGAATTTGCCCAGGCCCTGGAAATGGGCGATCCGGTCCTTGAGCTCCTGTTCGATCCCGGCCACGGCCGTTCGCAAGGTTTCGGCCGGGGTCGAGAAGAAGGTCCGGGGATGGATGTGGACTTTGTCGAGCGCGCCCAGCGGCGTCCCGAGCAGCGGGTCGAGGTTGGAGATGGCCCGGACCCGGTTGTCCTCGATCTCGAACCGGACGGCGGCCTCCGCGTAGGAGGGAAAGACGTCGACGATGTCGCCCCGGACTCGGAACCCGCCCCGCTTGAAGTCGTCCTCCTGCCGTTCGTACTGGATCTCGACGAGATGATCGAGAAGGCTTTTCCGGGTCAGGCTCTGGCCCGTCTCGACGGCATAGGTCATGGCGTAGTAGGTTTCGGGCGCGCCGATGCCGTAGATGCAGGAGACCGAGGCGACGATGATGACGTCCCGGCGTTCGAACAGGGAGTTGGTGGCGCAGAGGCGGAGCCGGTCGATCTCGTCGTTGATGGTCGCCTCCTTGGCGATATAGGTGTTCGAGGAGGGGAGATAGGCCTCGGGTTGGTAGTAATCGTAATAGCTGACGAAATACTCGACGGCGCTCTCGGGGAAAAAGCCCCGGAACTCCTGGTAGAGCTGGGCGGCCAGCGTCTTGTTGTGGGAAATGACGAGGACCGGCCGTTGGGCCCGGGCGATCAGGTTGGCCATGGTGAAGGTTTTGCCCGAACCGGTGACGCCCATCAGGACTTGGTGGCGGGCCCCCGCGGCCAGGCCGCCGGCCAAGGCCTCGATCGCCCGGCCCTGGTCTCCCTGGGGCGTGAACTCGGAGCGTAGGACGAACTTATTCATTTCTTTCTATTATAGTCGAATGCCCTATCAACTCAGAAGAGCAAGCCACCTTCTCTATTTATGTGATTTTCGGCGAAAGGTTTTGAAATCGGACGGATATCAAGCGTCCGAATGGATGATCTTTATGCTGCCTTTGAACTGAGCGCCGTCCCGAATCGCGACCCGGGCCGCGGCCAGGTTGCCGTCCATCTTGGCCTGGGCCTCGATTAAAATGCGTCCGGAGGCTTTAACATCCCCGCTGAGCATGCCCGAAACCTCGACATTGGCGGCCACGATGTCGGCGGCGACCTGGGCT
>JALHUR010000277.1 GCA_022867325.1 Candidatus Aminicenantota bacterium
CATGATGCCCGTCTCCCTGCCGTCACGGACGCCCTTCGCCGTCGAGGCGTAGGGGAGGCCGGTCTCTTCCGTGATCGGGAGCGCGTCCATGTCCCCGCGCATCCCGATGACCGGGCCCGGCTTCCCGCCCCGGAGAATGCCCAGGACGCCCGTGCCGCCGATCCCGGTCCTGACCTCGAGTCCGAGTGTGCGGAAATAGTCGGCGACCAGGGCCGCCGTCCGCGTTTCCTGCATGGAAAGCTCGGGATGGGAGTGGATATCCTCCTGGATCTTCGTGATCCCGGGCGCGAGGTCCGAAACGGCCCGGTCGATGGCTTTGGCCGTGTCTTTGTCCCGGGCCGGTAGGGGATGGACCGCCAACGGGATTAGGATAAGGATGAGTCCCAACGCTTTTAAAATTTTCATGCTGTCCTCCGGTCGATAGCCTATGGTACCAGAAAAAAGACGGGGCGAAAGCTTTTTTTCAATCCGGAGGAGCCCCCTACGACTAAAGATTACGGAAGAGAGAGAAAGAACCGGCCTTCGAACCAAAGAACAAGAAAAGGGAGGGCCGGGAGCGGATTCATAAGCTTCCTACTCCCTTCTTATCTTTCGATCGCGCCTTGGATGACGGCCCTCCCTTTTCTAATATTGACAAATTCCTCAAGAAAGGTCAATTCCCAATTTCTTTCCTATTTTAACGACGTCCCACCCCCCCCGCTTTTTCTCACACCACAATTCCGGGGACACATCACTTAATTCACGAATTAAGTGATGTGTCCCCGGAATTCCTTTCCAGAAGGCTGAAAATCTTGTATGATTCTATCCGGTCGAATTGAGGAGGAGGCAGTTCATGGACGTCAAAACCTTCATCGAGGACAAGGTCCGGGAAATCAAGGACACGGTCGGGTCGGCGGGCGCCATCTCGGCCCTGTCGGGAGGGGTCGACAGCTCGGCCTGTACGGTCCTGGCCCACAGGGCGCTGGGATCCCAGCTCAAGGTCATCTTCATAGACGACGGCCTGATGCGGGAGAGCGAGCCCCAGGAGGTGGCGGCGGTCTTCGCCGGCCTGGGGATCACGGTCGAGATTCTCGACGCTCAACAGGAGTTTTTCGGAGCCCTCAAGGGGAAGCTCGACCCGGAGGACAAGCGCAAGGCGTTCCGCCAGGTCTTCTACGAGGTCTTCGGAAAAGCCGTCAAGAAGGGCAAGTGCCGTTTCCTCATCCAGGGCACGATCGCCGCCGACATCATCGAGACCAAGGGCGGCGTTAAAACCCAGCACAACATCCTCGAACAGATCGGGATCAATCCCGAAAAAGGCTTCGGGTTCAAGGTCGTCGAACCCATCAAGGAGCTTTTCAAGCCCGACGTCCGGCGGGTGGCCAAGGAATTGGGACTGCCCGAGTCCGTCTACCGGAGGATGCCGTTCCCCGGCCCCGGCCTGATGGCCCGGGTCGTGGGCGATGTGACCCCGGACCGCGTCGCCCTCGTCCGCCGCGCGACCCGGATCGTCGAGGACGAGATCCGGCGCCACAAGCCCTTCCAGGCCTTCGCCGTGCTCCTCAGCGACAAGGGGACGGGCGTCGAGGCCGGCAAGCGGAAGTTCGGCGAGATCATCATCATTCGCTCGGTCGAGAGCAAGGACGCCATGACGGCCCGGGCCAGCCGGGTCCGCTGGGGCCGCCTGCAAAAGATGGCCGCGCGGATCACGGCCGAGATCCCGTCCGTGACCAGGGTCTGCTACGAGCTCACCGGGAAACCCCCGGCCACGATCGAATACATCTGAAACCGGCCGAGGCCGGACCGGGCTGAAAGGAGGGTCCGATGCCCTTCATCGGTAAAAGGAATGCGGGAGTCCCAACGATCGGGGTGTTCGTGCCCTGCGATCCGCGCATCGACAAGGATTCCAGGACGCGGGCCTTCGCCATCGGCGTCACGGCCGCTAAACTCCTGGCGGCCCGGCTCAATCTTCCGGACGGGACGGCGCCCAACGTTTTTCACTGTTCGCGGCTCGTCGACAGCGAAGCGACCGCCGACGCCGGCGCCCGGGAGCTCAAGGAAGCCGGCGCCGAAGCCCTTCTGATCGTCCCCGACACCTGGTTTTTCCCCGGCAAGAGCGCCATGGCCTTGACGGCCCATTTCCCGCCCTCGACGCCGATCGCCTGCGTCGGGGGCAACAACGCGCCCAAACCCGGTGTCGTCGGGATCGGCGCCCTGGTCGGCGCCTACGCCCAGACGGGCCGGCTCTGTCCCATGGTCATCGGAACCATGCCCGAGACCGGGCTCAACCCCGATTTCGACGGAAAGACCAAGGACGAAATCATCGACCTGGCCTATGCCATGCTCACGGCGGCCGCCCTGCGCGGCAAGCGCTATCTCGCCGTGGACACCGATTCGATGCAGATGGAGACGGCCCTCAACCATGTCCACGCCTCGCGCCGTTTTTTCGGCCTGGAGAGCACCCGCGAGAGCATGAAGATCTTCGCCGATATGCTCCGCAAGGGCGGCGGCTACGACAAGGCCGAGCTACGCGATCTCCGCCGCTGGGTCCTCAACGTCAAATTCAAGGGGCGGATCTTCAACAACCGGGACGAGATCGTCCGGAAGAAATCGGCGATCCTGACCGCCAAGGAGGCCAAGGCGCCCGCCCTGACGGCCGCCGACAAAAAAGCGCTCGACGACGGCCTGGCCCTCTACCTGATCATCCGCGACACTATGCGGGAGGTCAACGCCATCGCCGGCGGCTGGACGAACCAGCTGGCCTGGGGCTCGGATCCGCGCGGCCTGCCGCTGGCGACGGCCGACATCGCCGAGTCCCTGTTCAACTCGAGCGAGGACCACACCGGGAAGAAGCCGGTCGTTCCCTTCTCGACCGAGAACGACATCCAGGGCCTACTGACCATGATCGCCTACTGCTGGCTTTCGGGAGGGCGGCCGACGCTGTTCATGGACTTCCGCAAGGTCTACGAGCCCTGGGAGATCGAGCGGAACGCCCGCGAGTTGAGGATCGACCTCAACCGCCACCGGAACGAGCCCTGGCTGAAGCGCGGGTTCATCGACGGGAACAACTCGGGGAGCGCGTCTCTCGACTTCGCCGAAAAGCACTTCCTGTTCAAGGCCGAGCCTTACTACTTCCCGGGCGGCGGATTCTCGGTCGGCTTCATCTCGCCCAAAGGGATCAAGGTCCTGGCCGGACGGCTCGCCTGGAGCGACCTGGGCGGCCTGTTCACCATGGTCCAGGATGAGGCCCAATCCGTCGAACTTCCGGCCCCGCTCGCGGAAAAGGTCTGTCACGCCTCCGACTATACCTGGCCCCACACCTTCCTGACCTTCGACCATGCCCCGGCCTCCTTGGTCAAGGTCGGGATGCCGGCCAACCATTTCCACATGGTCGCCGGGCTCCCGCGCCGGAGGTGGCAGCATTTTTCCGATTACGCCCTCATCCTCAATTCGAGGTGGGAGAACACGCCCGAATACGAGGAAGGCCTGGACCGGCCGCTGCCCATGCTCTGGCGCATCAACGGCGGAGAGACGACGGCTAAGATGCTCATGGCGGGCCGGAGGTAGAGCGTGGCGGCGCCGAAACAGAAAGTCATCCTGCGCCGGTGTTCCGACTATAATCCGGAAAAGATCAGCGGGATCATCCGCGAAGGGATCGAGGCCTTCGGGCTCTCTCCCCGCATCGGGGGAAAAATTACCATCAAGCCCAATGTCGTCTTCGCCCATCATAAAATCGCGCCCTCGGCCTTCACCCGGCCCGAGTTCCTGGACGGGCTGGTCACCGCCCTGAAGGCGAGGGCGGCCGGGGAACTCCGCATCTCCGTCGCCGAAAAGTGCGGAGCGGCCATCCCGACGGTCCGCATGTTCCGCCGGGCCGGCTATTACCCGCTCCGCAGGAAGCACGGTCTCCGGCTCGTCCCGATGGAGGAGGTCAAGAAGGTCAAGGTTCCTCTCGCCCAGGGGCAGCTCCACACGGAGGTAACGCTGGCTCGGGAGATGGTCGACCGGGATTTCCTCGTCTACGCCCCCAAGCTCAAGACGAACGTCCTGGCCCATGGCCTGACGGGTGCCTTCAAGCTCAACATGGGCATCCTCTGCGACAGGGAGCGGATGTGGTGCCATCACTACGACCTCGACAAGAAGATCGTGGACCTGGCCGAGGTCGGCAGGCCCGATTTCATCGCCACCGACGCCGTCGAATGCGCCATCGGAGGCAACCAGCTGACCGAGCGGGGCCGCCACTTGGGCGCCGTCATCATGGCGACGAATCCGCTCGCCCATGACGTCGTCTGCGCCCACATCCTCCATCTCGACCCCGCCAAGATCGGACACCTCAAGCTCGCCTCCGAACGCGGCTACGGTTCCCTCGACCTGGCCTCGATCGCGATCGAGGGCGACATCAGCCTCGATGAGCTCCGCGACAGGACCAAGGACTGGGACCTGGGCTTCATCCACGCTTCAAAGCTCCCCGGGAACATGAAGGTCCTCTGCGGCGAGCCCTATTGCACGGGCGGCTGCCACGGCGTTTTCCTGGACTGGATCTACATGATCAAGGACCGCAAGCCCAAGCTCTGGAACAACCTCCCCGCCTGGACGGTGGTCATCGGCGAATACAAGGGCGACATCGAGGCCAAACGGGTGTTCCTTCTCGGCACCTGCACGAAGGTCCTGGGGAAGCTCAAGGCCCGCCGCAAGATCCGGATCAGGGGCTGTCCGCCCAAGCACAAGACGATCGTCATGTGGCTGTTCCTCAAGGCGGGGATCGTCAACCCCATGTTCCAGCCCGGCCTGATCCTGGACGGCTATCCCTTTTATTGGCTGTCCAAGCTGAGAACGTTTTTCAGAGAGAGGTTCTGACCCATGGACGGACGCCTGATCATCGCCAACGAGCGGATCGAAACGGACAAAAAGCTCGCCTCGACGAATCCCGCGACCCTCGAGATGCTGGGCGAGGTCTCGCTCGCCTCGGATGACGAGTGTCGGAAGGCGATCGAAGCGGCCAAGGCGGCGGAGAGGGGGTGGCGCGAGCTTTCGATCGCGGAGAAGAAAAAGATCTTCCTCCGGGTCAAGGAGATCCTCCTCTCTCGGGCGGGGGAGCTGGCCGAGCTGGTCTGCCGCGAGAAGGGCTCGCCCATCGTCGAGGCCAACGCCGTCGACGTCATCACCGGGCTCGAGATCCTCGAGTACTACCGCTGTCACTTGGACAAGATCCGCGCTCCCAAGAAGACCCGCCTCCACATCCCCCTGTTCGCCCACAAGAAGAGCGCCTTCTTGTTCCAGCCGCTGGGCGTGACGCTCATCATCTCCCCCTGGAACTTCCCGTTCGTCATCCCCTTAAGCGACGTGACCAGCGCGCTGGCGGCCGGGAACACGGTCGTCCTGCGGCCCTCATCGACAACGCCCTTCACCGGCCTGTTCATCGGCGAGGTTTATCGGGAGGCCGGCCTTCCGCCCGGCGTCCTCAACGTCGTGAACACCCGGGCCGCCCAGGCGGAGTTCATGATCACGTACCCAACCGTCCAGACGGTCATGTTCACCGGGAGCGTCGGGATCGGGCGGCGCGTCATGGAGCTCGCGGCTAAAAACCTGACCCACATCGTACTCGAGCTGGGCGGCAAGGATCCGACGATCGTCCTCGACGACGCCGACCTGGATTTCGCGGCCCGGGGGGCGGTCTGGGCGGCCTTCATGAACACCGGCCAGAGCTGCGCCTCGATCGAACGGGTCTATGTTGACGAGAAAATCGCGGAGGCGTTCACGGCCAAGGTCCTCGAGCTCACCAAATCCCTGAGGGTCGGGAATCCCCTGGATCCGGACATCGATGTCGGCCCGATGACGACCAAGGACCAGCGGGAGACCGTCGAGGAGCACATCAGGGACGCCCGGTCCAAGGGCGCCAGGGTCCTCTGCGGGGGAGAGAGGCTCAAGGAGTTCCCGGGGTATTTCCTGACGCCGGCGGTCATAGCCGGCGCCGACCACACGATGAAAATCATGACAGAGGAGACCTTCGGACCCGCCCTCCCGATCATGACCTTCAAAACTCCTGAGGAAGCGGTGGATCTCGCCAACGACTGCGAGTACGGCCTGACGGCCTCGGTCTGGACGCGGTCCAAAAAGATGGCGGCCTGGCTGGCCGAGCGGATCGAAGCGGGGACGGTGACCGTCAACGACCACATGTTCTCCTTCACCGACCCCAAGGCGATCTGGGGAGGCGTCAAAAAGACGGGCGTGGGGCGGTCCCACGGCCCCTACGGGCTTCTCGATATCTCCAACATCAAGCTCGTGAGCTATGACTTCCACCGCCGCAAGAATCAGCTCTGGTGGTACCCCTACGACCGGGCCAAGTGCAGTTTCATGAAGAACGCCGTCATCCTCCTCCATCACCGGAAATGGGGGGCCAAGTTCAAGTCGCTCGGGGCGCTCCTGCCCCAGTGGCGCGCCATCAAGGCCGGCAATTCCCTGAAGAACCTCTGGAAGTTCACCGAGCGTTTCTTCCGGCGCTGAAAGCCGGAAAAATGGGGACTTGGACTCAATCTCTTGATTGGGTGTCGTGTCCCCTTTTTACTCCTTACGCAAACGATTGACCCGTTCGCCGACGCCAAGCCCCGCCTTTCAAGGCGGGGACGAGAAGCGACACTTTTGTACTCAGCCCCTTTGGAGGGGAAGAAGCTGAGTGGGCTCAGGGTTAACCCTGATCAAGCCCCGGCATTCATGCCGGGGATTCGAAGGGTTGACACTCCAGGACGGTTTTGCTATTTTGGGAGCCTCTCGGCGCTATCGTCTAGAGGCCCAGGACAGGTGGTTCTCAGCCATCAGACCGGGGTTCGAATCCCCGTAGCGCTGCCAGCGTATTTCCTCTTTACATTTGTTTTAGTTTGATGTACTTTAGGAACATAGAAGCAAGGCTTCAGCTTAAATAGCCTTGGGATGAAGGGTATCCCCGAGTTTCGAGGAGGGGAGTCCTCGTTGGCCGGAAGGACATGCCGTGAGCCCGGCTTCCTGGGCGGCGGTGGATTCGGCCATTAGGAGAGACGATTAAATCCTCGGGCTGGATTGACGGACGACATCACAGGGTGATATTGAAAGGGGGCTTAATGAAAAGATTGGAATGGCTCATCTCGATTGTGTTAACGATTTCGGTTTTCGCGTTAGTTTCCGTGACGGCTTCCTGTAAAGGGAAAATGGAGGAGAAAGTCGCGTTCGAATCCGTCGCGCAAAAACCCGTGAATTTCCATGTTCAAGAGGTCATCGCGGAATGCGGCCTGCCCCTGAAAATCCTGGAAATGCGAGAGTTGGGGTCTGACACCAAGCATATTTTCTTTTGGGTACTGTTGAAGGAAAAACCGGACAGCCCGAAACTCGAGGCCGTCGCCCGCTCAATCATCGGAGAGACGATCGCTCACAAACCGGAAACCTATCACGTTTTTACGATCCATTTCTTCGGCGAGGCGGGGTATCGAGGGACTATCGCTAAGTCGCAGGAGTTCGCCAAGGCGAACTTCCTTCCGGAAGGAAACTCCGAAAAGGTGGGACGCGTTCCCATCGATAATTATAAAAATTACAAGCTTCTCTTGAAATTCATGTAATGGCCGGCCCGCCCGGACGAGAGGCCAATGATTATTTGACTTTGCTCCCGCGACGAAATTGGCTATAATGTTCTCTCTTAAATGCTAAAACCATCAATGAGGTTCTTATGGAACAGTACGAAAACGAAGTGGAATTGATCGAATACCTCAATGTTCTCTGGAAAAGACGGTGGCTCATCATCGTTCCCACGATTCTCCTGGCCCTCGTCGCCGGCGTCGCCAGCTTCTTGACCCCGCCCGCCTGGGAAGTCGACGCCATCTTCCAGCCGAGCAAGTTCTTCGTCCAGACCGAGCAAGGGGAGTTCAAGGAAGTCATGGTCATGGATCCCAAGCAAATCGCGGGCCAGATCAACCAGAAATCCTACGACCAGCTGATCGGCGCCGAACTGAATCTGGACCCAAGGAAGTTCCCCAAGCTAAAGGCAGAAAATCTGCGTGACACCAAACTGGTGCGGGTGAGCCTTCGATACGGAGATACGGATCAAGCCCGGACGATTCTCGACGCTCTTTTCCGACATCTTAAGGGTGAACTCGACCGAAAGGTCGACGTCGAGATCAAGAACATCACGACGCAGATCGCGTTGAAGGAAGGTGATATCAAGACCAAGGAGCTCGACATTCAGTCCATGAACATCGAGATCGAGAAAACCCGGCAGGAGATCATCGCCGCCGGAAACAAACTGAAGATCTCGGAGGAGCGCTCGCGCAGGCTCGTCGAGGAGATGAAAGGCGTCAAGACGCGCATCGACGAGATCGAGAAGCAGCAGAAGACGACGCTGGGCGAGAAGCAGGGCGGGAGCGAAACCCTGGGGCTCCTCCTTTACTCCAACGAGATCCAGCAAAACTTCCGTTACTACAATACCCTGGAAGAGAGCCTTAGTACAGAGAAGAACACGCAGGAAGACCTCCGGCTGTCACTGCGCGAGAGGGAGCAGGCCATCAAGGGCTTTAAAACCCAGATTGACAAAATCAACCAAGCAATCATCAACCTACGGAGCGACATGGACTTCCTCAACGAAAAAAAGCAGCGCATCGACTACGCCCAACTGATCAAGGAACCGACGGTGTCGCTGTCCCCGGTATCTCCAAGGAAGAAGGTGAACGTTGCCATTGCCGGATTCCTGGGATTCTTTTGTTTCTCGATCCTGGCGCTTTTTTTAGATTATGTTGAAAAGGGAAAAAAGAGGTTAAAGGCTGGTTCTTGACCGCGTTTGCTGATTACCGTCCTGATGAAATTAGGGGCTGCCCCTCATATTTTTCTTGACAACCCCCTTCCAACTTTTTTATAATCGCTTCATCCAATTCTTTGGATATAGGACTGAGTTGGTGAATCGTTTCTCCCAGTTCTTTCGACACAGAGTATTTTGGTAACCACAGTCCAGCGCTTATTTCTTTCCACCGGCGGTAGCCTGCCTTCCGCCTGAATCAAGGCGCGCTCCATTGCGGAGATAAAGAGTTCGTCCGAACGATCGAGATTTTGCTCAATCGGAGCCTGATAGCGAGGCCGAGGGGACGGCCGAGGAAGATTGTGGCCTGACTTTACAGGAAAACATGTCCGGAATCATAAAATAGGCTTTTCGTGAAAGCGAGTGGGTAAAACCAGGGCAAAACAGTGATCGCGACCGCAAGATCCGGCGGGTTCGGGACAAGTCCTGCGGAGACGCCCGTATCTATAATGAGGGGTCCATATCTGGCCATTTATGATAGGCCACTATATAGTATTAGTTGACTTCTGAACAAGGCCATAATGCAATTCCCCTGCACCCCCTGAGCTTTCGCGAATTCCTAAGGTTCCGGGGCGTCGAAGCGGGGCCCGGGTTCGAGCACGGCAAGGAGCGCTTCGCCGTCAAAAAACTCCTCGGCGAATTCCTCGTTCACGGGGGATTCCCCGAGGTCGTTCTGGCCCCGGAGAACCTCCGGGCGAAGATCCTCCGAGAGTATTTTGAGCTCATGATCTACAGGGACCTCGTAGAGCGCTACGGAGTCCGCAACGTCGCCTTCCTGAAAATGCTCATGAAATACCTCATCGCCAACGTCTCGAACGCGTTCTCCATCCATTCCTACCATAAGGCGATCCGTTCGGAAATGCCGGTCTCCCGCGACACGGTCATGGAATACCTCGGCTACCTTGAAGAAGTCGAGCTGATCTCCCTCCTGCCCGTCTTTTCCTATTCCCTGAAAACCCAGCAGGTCAATCCGAGAAAGGTCTATACGCTGGACAACGGGTTGAGGAACGCGGTTTCCTTCCGCTTTTCCCCGGACGAGGGCCGGCTCGCGGAAAACCTGGTCCACGGCCAGTTGCGCCGCGCCGGGACGGAATGCTATTACAGCAGGGGAAAGCGCGAGGTCGATTTCGTCGTCCCCCGTCAGGATCGCGTTCTCGGGATCAACGTCACGTTCGGTGACGACGTCGCCGGCCGTGAGGTTGAGGGGCTCAAAGATCTTCAAGAAGCCGATGGGAAGCGCCCCGCCGATCTGGTGATCATCACCAAAGATACTTCCAAGATCGAAGGCGGGATCAGGTACGTCCCCCTATGGAAGTGGCTTTTGGAGGGGTCCTGACCCCTCAGCGGCGGCCGAGGAAGGTATTGGTATAGTCATGATTTGTAGGGGATTCCCTTATAGAATCTTAAGGAGTTTTAACACATGAAGGTTCCTTTGCTTGATCTCAAGGCTCAATATCTGACCATCAAAGAGGAAATCAGATCGGCTATCGATGAAGTCCTGGAATCCCAGATATTCATTCTTGGGCCCAAGGTGGAAGAGCTCGAAAAAAGCGTAGCTGCTTACTCCCAAACGAAGTATGGGATCGGAGTTTCATCCGGGACGGACGCTCTCCTTATTTCCCTCATGGCCATCGACATTCAGCCCGGCGACGAGGTTATCACGACGCCCTTCACGTTCTTCGCTACGGCCGGCGTCGTCGCCCGGCTCAAAGCCCGGCCCGTCTTTGTCGATATCGACTCGGTGACTTTCAACATCGACCCGGCCAAGATCGAGAAAGCGATCACGAAGAGAACGAAAGCCATCATCCCGATTCATCTGTTCGGCCAGTGCGCCGATATGGATCCGATCATGGCCATTGCGAACACGCACGGCCTTTCCGTTATCGAAGACGCGGCCCAGTCCATCGGCGCGGAATACAAGGGCCGGCGGGCCGGCTCGATCGGCCACTTGGGGATTTTCTCGTTCTTCCCGTCGAAGAATCTCGGCGGGTTCGGCGACGGCGGGATGGTCGTGATGAACGACGAAAAGCTCTTTGAAAAGGTCAAGATCCTCCGGGTCCACGGCTCTCATCCGAAATATTATCATAAGATTGTCGGCGGCAACTTCCGGCTCGATTCCCTCCAGGCTGCGATCCTGAGCGTCAAATTGAAATATTTGGACGAGTGGTCTCACGGTCGGCAGAAGAACGCCGATGAGTACGACCAAAAATTCAAAACGTCAGGGTTGATAGAGAAAGGACTCCTCGTGCCGCCTCGGGCCATCTATAAGAACGGCGGAGACAAGAACTATCACATCTACAATCAGTATACGATCCGGACGAAGAAGAGGGACGAACTCCAGGCTCATCTGAAAAGTAACGCGATCGGCTCGGAGATTTATTATCCCCTACCGCTCCATCTACAGGAATGCTTCAAGGAACTCGGGTACGGAAAGGGGGACTTGCCAGTATCGGAAGAAGCGGCGGGATCGGTGCTGTCGATTCCCATCTATCCCGAACTGATGGCGGAGCAAAGGGATTACATCGTCGCGACGATCGTCGGCTTTCATGCTTGAGAACATAACCCAAATCCCGGTTGATAGCCCATAATTAGTAGTTGTAAGGAGGACGCTGTTGGCAAAAAACGTCGTCGTCG
>JALHUR010000278.1 GCA_022867325.1 Candidatus Aminicenantota bacterium
CTCGACCAGGCCCGTAAGGAGTGGGAGAGGTTCGAGGATTGAAGGAAGAACAAGGAGCTTGAAATGGTGACGCTAATCCGTGTCCCCAATTTACGCACTCGCATCAGAAGGGACACGGATTAGCGTCACCGTAATGTAATCTCGCATAGTGGCCGCATCCTTAGCCGTGCTCGGTGAGAAAGAGCAGGCGTTAGACTGGCTTCAAAACGCGGTCGATCGCGGTTTTTTAAATTATCCCTTCCTTGATAAGGACCCATTCCTGAAAAACCTCCGTGGCGAGGCGCGGTTCAAAGCGATCCTCGACCAGGCCCGTAAGGACTGGGAGAGCTTCGAGGATTGAAGGAAGAACAAGGAGCTTGAAATGGTGACGCTAATCCGTGTCCCCAATTTACGCCCTCGCATCAGAAGGGACACGGATTAGCGTCACCGTAATGTAACCGTAATGTACGGTCGGGGACGCTTATTTGGCCGCTTTGATCTCGTCCCAAATCTTGACGTAGAGGGCGTTGGCCGCGCCCAGGTCGGCTAGAATCTCGCTCTTAGCGGCCAGCTCCGGGCTCAGGAAGACGGCCGGGTTGTCCCTGAGGTCCGAGCCGAGCAGCGGATAACTCCCCGTGTTGGGGCAGAGATATTTGATGAAGTTCGAGTTCGCGGCGGCGACGGCCGGCTCATGGAGAAAGTTGATGAAGGCGTGAGCCAGGTCCTTCTCTTGGGCCGTCATGGGAATGGCCAGGTCGTCGACCGAGATGACGATTCCCTCGCGCGGGACGGCCAGCCTGACGTCCGGGTTCTCTTTCTGGATCTGGAGTATGTCGCCGCTGTAACCCTGGACGAGGAGGAACTCGCCCGAGGCCAATCCCGTCTTGTACTGTTCGTTCTCGAACTTGGCGATGTTCTTTTTCCAGCGGAGGACCACGTCTCTGGCTTCGCGCAGTTCTCGTTCATCGATCGTGTTGATGCTGTAGCCCAGGCTTTTCAGCCCGGCCCCGATCGTCTCACGCATGTCGTTGAGCAGGGTCATCCGGCCCTTGAGGTCGTGGCGCTCGAACATGGAGGTCGAGGGGACGAAATCCGGGACGCGGCTCTCGAGGTAGCCGATGACCGTGTTCACAACCATGTAGGGCGCGGAATGGTCCATGGTCTTGTCGATGGCCTTGGCCAGATAATCCCGGTCGACATGGGCCAGGTTGGGAAGCCGGTCGTGGTCGAGGACTTGGAGCATCCCTTGGGCGTGCATCAGGCTGACCATGTAGCTCGACGGCGTAATGACGTCGTACCCGGCCGCTCCCGCCTTGAGCTTGGCATACATCGACTCATTGGAGTCGAAAGTATCGATAACGACCCGGCAGCCGTGCTCGCTCTCGAACCGGGCCACGATCTCGGGGTTGATGTAATCGGCCCAGGTGTAGACATTCAGCTCGGGGCGGCCCTTTCCGCAGGCGACGGCCGACAGGAGGCAGGATAGGACGAGGCAGGCCAGGATAAGAACCGGCGCGGTTCTTCTTTTCACGCGGCCTCCTTTGTCTTGGGGCGGGATAGACGCTGGCTCAGGGCAACGGCGGCGAAGGTCAGAACGAGCAGAATCGTGGAGAGCGCGTTGATAAGAGGCGGCGACCCGTGCTTGATCATGCTGTAGATGCGGATGGGCAGGGTCGTCGATCCTGGGCCGGCGACGAAAAAGGTGATGACGAAATCGTCGACGGACAGAGTGAAAGCGAGCAAACCTCCGGCCAGGATCCCCGGCCAGAGCAGGGGCAGGCGGATTTTGCGGAAAGTCGTCCAGCCGCCGGCGCCGAGGTCGCGGCTGGCCTCGATGACCGACTCGTCGAAATCCTGGAGCCGGGCCAGGACGACCATGGCGACGAAGCTGAGGCAGAACGTGACATGGGCCAGGAAGATGGTTCCCAGGCCGAGCGGAAGTCCGGCCGACACGAAGAGCATCAGAAGGCTGATCCCCATCAGAATCTCGGGCATAACCAGCGGCATGTAGATCAGGGCGAAATGAGCGCGCTGGAGCCGGCTCTTGGAGTAGCGGTGAAGGGCCAGGGCGGCCGTCGTCCCCAGGATGACGGAAACGGCCGTAGCGCTCAAGGCGATGATCAGCGTTGTCCGAGCCGCCTGCCAAATCGCGGGCTCGTGGAATAGGCGGATGTACCAGACTAGGGAGAATCCCCGCCAACCGCCGCCGAAGCGCGAGGCGTTGAACGAGTTGACGACCAGGACCAGGATCGGAAGATAGAGGAAGAGGAGGGCGGCGACGGTCACAATAAACGGAAACCGGCTGCGTCTCATCGGAGGATGGCCTCCGGCTTCTCTTTCTTCCGCTCCAGGAAAAGGGCGACGACAAGGGGGGCCAAGACGGCCAGTATCAGGACGACGGACAGGGCGCCCGCCTCGGGCAGGTTCCGGTCGACGAAAACCCTTTGGGCGATCTTATTGCCCAGCATTTCTCCGTTAGGGCCGCCGACCAGGTCCGGGATGATGTAGGAGCCAAGCGACGGGATCAGGACGAACAGGAGCGCCGTGAGCAGGCCGCGCCGGATCCCGGGGAGGAAGACGGTCCGGAAGGCCCGCCAGGGCCTGGCGCCGAGATCGCGGGCGGCTTCCAGGAGCTGGAAATCGAATTTATCGGCCGCGGCGTAGATGGGGAGGATGGTGAAGGGAAGAAAGGTGTAGACAGAGACGAGGATGACGGCGGCCGGGTTGTAGAGGAGAGGCGTTTGGGGCCCGGCCAACCCCAGACCGACCAGGACGCGTTTGACCGGCCCCTCGGGATGGAGGAGGGCCTTCCAGGCGAAAACCCGGATCAGGAAATTGGTCCAGAAGGGGATGACTATAAGCATCAAGCAGATGCCTCGCCACTTCCGCGAAACACGAGCCAAAACGTAGCCGATCGGCACGGCCAGGGAGAGGCAGATAAGAGTCGTCAGGCCGCTGATCCAGAGCGTCCGCCAAACGACGTCGAGGTAGAGGGGATCGGCCAGCCGCTCCAGGTTATCGAGCGTCCATCCCCGGCCGACGCCTCCAAAGGGATTGGCGGGACGCAGGGCGATGGCGAAGACGAACGCGGTCGGGAGGGCGAACAGGGCGGCCAGCCAAAGGAAAGACGGCGAGGTCATCAGGACTTCGCGGAGTTTACTGCGGATCTCCGTTCTCATCGGCCCCTGTCGTCAGCCCTTGTCCTCGTCCTCGGGCGATTCCTCGAGGTTCTGGGGAGGAGCGGCGATCAGGCTCTCGTCCCTCTCCCGGTAGCGCTCGAGCATGAAGCCGTCGTCGCCGTGCCACCAGATCCAGACCTCGTCCTTCCAGCGGATCGGTTTCTCGTCCAGGAAGATGCGGGCATGCTGGCGCAGGGCCTGGATCCGGTGATCGCCGGTTCGGACCCAGTACTTGGTCATCGAGCCGAGATAGATCACGTCCTCGACCTTGGCCGGCAGGATGTTGCGGAGGCGCGATTCCTCGGGCCGGTCCCGCGAGATATGGACCTTTTCCGGCCGGATGCTGAGGAAGACCGAGTTTCCCGGCCGGATGGTCTTGTCGTTGAAGCAGACGATCTCGGGAAGCCCTTCGATCCGCAGGCGGCTGTACTCGCCGTCCTGGATGTCGACGACTTCGCCCTCCAGGAAGTTCGTGTCGCCGATGAAGGCCGCCACGAAGCTCGTGCGCGGGGCTTCGTAGATCTCGGCCGGGGTTCCGACCTGCTCGATCCGGCCCTTCTCCATGACGGCGATCCGGTCGCTGAGGCTCATGGCTTCCCCCTGGTCGTGGGTGACGTAGAGGAAAGTCAGGCCGACCTCGTCGTGGATCAGGTCGAGCTCGATCAGCATCCGCTGCCGGAGCTTGAGGTCGAGGGCGGCCAGCGGTTCGTCGAGGAGGAGGACACTCGGCTTGTTGATGAGGGCCCGGGCGATGGCGACCCGTTGTTTCTGGCCCCCCGAAAGCTGGTCCGGCTTCTTCCCGGCCTGGTCGGTCATCCGGACCAGATGGAGCATCTTCTCGACCTCGGCCTCGATCTCGGACTTCGGCTTTTTGGCGACGCGCAATCCGTAGGCGATGTTGTCCCGGACCGTCATGTGGGGAAACAGGGCATAGCTTTGGAAGATCGTGTTGATCCGGCGTTTATTGGGGGGGAGGTCGGTGATGTCACGGCCGTCGAGGATTATCCGGCCCGCGTCGGGCTGCTCGAACCCGGCCGCCAGCCGAAGCATGGTGGTCTTGCCGCAGCCGCTCGGACCCAGCAGCGAGAAGATCTCGCCCTTCCTGATTTCCAGTGAAACGCCCTCGACGGCCTGGATGGTCCCGAAGCGCTTGGAGATGTTTTGAAATTCCAGGAACCCGCCCGGCGGGGCCGGCCCCGCGGCGGAAGGCGTCATCCCGTTCGTTGGCGTCGCCGTTTCCTCCGTCTCAAAGTTTTTTTATTATGAAGTAAAGGACGATCTTTTTCAATCCCCTCCGCTTGAAATTCCAGTCGCTTTGTCGTGAATTGGCCGTGAAAAACCCGCTCCGGGGACAGGCGCTCCACGGACGTAAGTCCATGGAGCTTCAGGGACGGGGGAGAATTCGGACGGCGTCTGCGCTATAATGCTTCCATGCCGATGACCATCCGGGAGAGGCTCGAGGCGGTCGAGAAGCAGATCCTCTCGCCCAAGGCCTGCTTGAGCGCCCGCTC
>JALHUR010000279.1 GCA_022867325.1 Candidatus Aminicenantota bacterium
GGAGAAACGTGGAGCGCGGTCCCCCGGAGCGGGAGCCTGACCGATTCCCAGAGCACGTACGGCTGGTGGTTCGGCCGGGTTTGGGTCGATCCGGCCGACGCCGATCACGTCTTTGTCGGCGGCGTTCCTCTCATGGAGTCGGCCAACGGCGGATCGACCTGGGTCGATCAATGGGATCCGCACGTGGATCATCATGCGATGGCCTGGGATCCGCGAACCTCCGGGCGCGTTTATCTCGGCAACGACGGCGGTATCTATCGATCGGACAGCCGCGGATCGTCCGGTTGGATCGTGGCCCGATTGCAGCCCTTTACCCAGTACTACACCCTCGACGTCAGCGAACTCGATACGACCCGGATCGTGGGCGGCACCCAGGACAACGGCGTCACCCGCTCCTATCCGGCCTCGACGGGCTGGAACATGATGCTCGGCGGCGACGGCGAGGCGGCCCTGATCAATTATCTCAATCAGAACCTGGTTTACGGGTGCTACCAGTACGGGAATTGCTATCGGTCGTCGGACGGCGGAGAGACGATCACCCGCATGTCCGCGACCTCCCAGCGATTCAACTGGCTCTCGCCCCTGCAGTTCGATCCCAACGATCCTTCGATCATGTATTTCGGCGGGAATCTGCTCAACCGCTCGACCGACGGCGGAGTCACCTGGCAGGTCATCTCCCAGGATCTCAGCGGCGGCCCCGGCCGCGACAACGTCTATCCGTTCGGCACCATCACGACGGTCGCCGCGGCTAAAACCGACGGCCGCGTTCTCTACGTCGGCACCGACGACGGCCGCCTCTGGGTGACGAAGAATCTCGGCCAGAACTGGACCCGGGCCGTCGATCCTGACCTCCCGCCCCACTGGATCACCCGGGTGGCCGTCGATCCCGCCGATGCGAACACGGCCTATGCCACTTATTCCGGGTATCGTTCCGGCAACAACGGCGCCTATGTCTTGAAAACCGGCGACGGCGGCGCGTCCTGGATCGACATCACCGGAGTCCTCCCGCAGGCGCCCGTCAACGATATCATCGTCTTCGGCTCGGCGCTCTATGTGGCCACGGACGTCGGCGTTTATATGAGGCGGACGGCGGGCGAGACCTGGCTGAAGCTCGGGGAAGGCCTTCCTCGGGTGCCCGTCACGGACATCCGGCTGCATGTCCCGACGAAGGCGCTGTTCGCCGCCACCTTCGGCAGGGGCATTTATAGAATCGTGGTGCCGTCTTCGTAGGCGGGCGGCTTCAGTCGAGAGGGCGGTAGGCGAAATCGTCGATCTTCAGGACGCCGGCGCCCCGGCCGTAAATCCCCAGCTTCAGGTGCGAAAATCCTCCGAGCACGTTTTGGTGGTAGCCGGAGACCTCCAGGGAGTTGGGATAGGGCGTCCAGCGCCCTGCGTCATCGCTGTAAGCCATCGACAAGTCGAACTCGTTCATCCGGATCCTGAGATATTTGACCGCGGGCGCTTTGATCCTCTCGCCCGAGATGGCGCCTTTGGCTAAGCCGTAGACCTCCCCGCCCTTGATCCCGATCCCGGCGAAAGCCCTGTCGTCGTAGTAGGCGATAAGTCCCGCTTCCACGTCCCCCTCGGTTTCCAAACGGGCCGACGCCTCGTAGCTGTGATCCCCGATTGTGGCGTGCAGGACTCGAAACCGGCCGGCCGCGGAGTTGATTTCCAGCCGGCCGTCATTAATCCGTTGATCGTCGAGGGAATCGAGCCCCGAGAATTGCCACTGTAGCTTGAGCTCGCTCCCAGAGAAATCGTCCGGCTCGATGACGACGTTCCGAAGCCTCCGGGACGCGCCTTCCCGCCTCGCGTCGCGGACGGTCTTGAACCATCCGTCCGTTGTCCATTCGACGGGCTCGATGAGCGTGTTCCGGCCCAGCGGGTAATAGCCGTTTTCGTAGGCGTGATAAACGATGTGCCAGCAGCTGGCCGCGTCGGAGAAGATCGTGCCGTGTCCCTTGGACCACCACCGCTCCGACCGGCTCCAGGTGTGGACGACGGGGTTGTAGGGGCTGTTCTCCCAGGGGCCGAGCGGGCTCTTCGACCTGGCCGAGACCGCCATGTGTCCCGTCGAGGGGCCGGCCGTTCCTCCCTGGGCCGTGGTCAGATAGTAGAAACCGTCCCGGAAGGCCAGCTTGGGCGATTCGGAATAGAAGCCTTCCACGACCCAATCCTCGGGATAGGCCCAGCCCTCGTATACGCGCTTCGGCTCCCCGCGGACAGAAAGTCCGTCCGGGGCGAGCTCCACGACCCTTCCCGAGTCCAGGTAGAGGGAGCGTTTGCCGTCGGGGGCGACGACATGGCCGGGATCGATCCCTCTGACCTTGAGGTCCACCGGATCGCTCCACGGCCCTCGGGGAGAGGCGGCTGTGACGACCCAGTTCGTCCCCCCGGCCGGGAAGTAGATGTAGAACTTGTTCCCGTGCCCGGCCAAATCGGGCGCCCAGACATCGCCCACGTTTCGATGAAGGGCGTAGCCGACGCGCTCCCATCGCCTCAGGTCCTTCGAATGCCAGACGAGAAGGCCCGGGAGATAGCGGTAGGAGGAATGGGTCATGTAGAAATCGTCTCCCACTCGCAGGATCGAAGGGTCGGCGTGGTCGCCGGTCAGGACGGCCAGGATCTCGCCTTTATCCTGAGCCGCGCCGGATGGAAACGACAATGCAAATCCAAAGAAGATGGCTGTCAGAAAAATGATGACGGCCGCGATCATCGTTCGTGATTTCATGATGAGTATATTATCATTGCGCATGTGGGAAGAACAGTCGCCCGACGCTGACCGTCGAACAACTTTCGGATTCCGATAGAACCTCCGTTTTCGAGCGGCGAGGATGCCGCCCTCAAGCCCCCGTAGCGGAGGGGGGCC
>JALHUR010000280.1 GCA_022867325.1 Candidatus Aminicenantota bacterium
GCGACCGTACTCCCCAGGCGGGACACTTAACGCGTTAGCTTCGACACACCCGCAAAAATGCGGGAACATCTAGTGTCCATCGTTTACGGCTAGGACTACCGGGGTATCTAATCCCGTTTGCTCCCCTAGCTTTCGTGTCTCAGTGTCAGGAATAGTATAGAGAACCGCCTACGCCTCAGGTGTTCCTCCCGATATCTACGCATTTCACCGCTCCACCGGGAATACCGTCTTCCTCAACCATCCTCAAGTCAAGTAGTTTCAAGGACAGTACCGAAGTTAAGCCTCGGGATTTCATCCTTGACTTGCTCAGCCACCTACACACCCTTTACGCCCAGTAATTCCGAGCAACGTTCGCCCCCTACGTATTACCGCGGCTGCTGGCACGTAGTTAGCCGGGGCTTCCTCTGAGGTTACCGTCAACCTTGCGGCTTCTTCACCTCTGACAGGAGTTTACAACCCGAAGGCCTTCGTCCTCCACGCGGCGTCGCTGCGTCAGGGTTTCCCCCATTGCGCAATATTCCTCACTGCTGCCTCCCGTAGGAGTCTGGGCCGTGTCTCAGTCCCAGTGTGGCCGTTCACCCTCTCAGGCCGGCTACCCATCATCGCCTTGGTAGGCCATTACCCTACCAACTAGCTAATAGGACGCAGGCTCATCCTCAAGCGCCTTGCGGCTTTGGCACCGAAGACTTATGTCTCCGGGCGTTATGCGGTATTAGACCCGCTTTCGCAGGCTTATTCCTCACTCGAGGGGAGATGACCCACGTGTTACTCACCCGTTCGCCACTAGCCCGGGAGTTGCCCCCCGAGCCCGTATGACTTGCATGTGTTAGGCACGCCGCCAACGTTCGCTCTGAGCCAGGATCAAACTCTCCAGTTATAAAGAACTCTTGCGAGTTCTTCTCGTTGATCATATGGCAAGTTAGGTCGACTTTGGCTGCTCCGCTTTTAATTCAAAGAACTTAATTCTTTCTAGCACGAGAAAGAAAAAGGTACTCACTCTTGTTTGAGCTTGTTAAATTTTCAAACGAAAAAGATAAATACCTTAGAACCTCTACTATAATAGGCGGGTTTGTTTTCCTTGTCAAGAGAAAATTTCACTTTTTT
Source organism: Candidatus Aminicenantota bacterium (assembly GCA_022867325.1). Taxonomy (GTDB): domain Bacteria; phylum Acidobacteriota; class Aminicenantia; order Aminicenantales; family JAFGBC01; genus JAFGBC01. The sequence continues at coordinate 1,105 of JALHUR010000280.1, forward strand.
TCTCCTATCGAGACAACCCGAATTGACGCCAAAATCACCTATTGCGGCCGCTGCCGGGACGCCGGTTGACCACTAATCACCGCGTCCGAAACCCTCCTATCCTCCCTTCCCCCCCTGTTTCCGCCTTCCTCCAGGGGGGCGGCCCTCGGATGGCATGACATTCGCATAGGACAGCGTTTCCGAGGCAAGAAAATGGCTTTTCGAAAGGGATTCACGTTCATCGAAGTCATGATCAGCCTGGCCCTTGTCTCGTTCCTGGCGACCGGCCTGGCCCGGATGATCATCCAGGCCGTCACGGCCAAAGGCCGGGCCGACCGGAATTTCGCGCTGACCGCCCTGGCCGTCGACAAGATCGAACTCCTCAAGACTCTTCCCATCGAGGATGAATCGCTGAGCGCGGGCGAATATGAGGAGGTCGTCAAATCCGGGACATGTCCCGCGCGCTTCCGCCGGACATGGAACATCGCGGACCTCGAGGATGGGTCGAAACGGATTGAAATCGCGGTAACCCTCGATCCGCCGACGATCAAAACGGTCAGAACCATCCTGTTTCTTTCGCCCGAGCTCGGATTCCGGCCATGATGAACAAAGGCGTCACGCTGATCGAGACCGTTCTGAGCGCCGCCCTTCTTCTTTTCGTCAGCCTCATCGGGCTGGAGTGTTTCATTTCCGCCCGACGTCTCTTTGTTAATCTGAAAGCGTCCCAGGAAGGAGACTTGGCGGCCGCCGCCGCCCTGGAAAGCCTGCGCAGGGACGCGAGCCGGGCCGGAGAAGGTCTCTCCATTCCGATCGAACTCGGGCTTTGCGACGGCGCCGAGCTCCGGCCCGACGGGTTCGCGGTCCGCTACGCCTCGGGGGTCAAGCGCCTGGCCGCGGACATCGTTCCGGGCCAGACCAAGATCTTCCTCGAATCGACGGAAGGCCTCGGGCCCGGCCGCGATATCTGTCTCTGTGCCGACGACCGGGCCGAGATCAATTCCGTCCGGTCCGCGGGCGACGGCTGGATCGTAATCGAACCGGGCGCCGGGAACTCCTACGGCCGGCTGGAATGCTTCTGCATCGCCATCGACGTCGTTACGAACCGGTTCGACCGGACAAGCCGGATCCTGCGGCGCCGAATCAACAACGGATCGGCGCAGCCGCTGATCGAGGACGCCGACATGTTCGAGGTCGAATGGGACCCGGCCGCGCCCCTGTTTCGCTTCCGGCTCCGCCTGAATATGAAAAAAGGAAAAACGCATGAAACCTCCGTCGTTCCCAAGAGCCTGGCCCTTCTGCCCGGGACGCTCGGGTAGGGCGCGCCGAGAGAAGGGGACCGCGATCCTGGTCGTTTTTTTCACCTTCTTCGTCTTTTCGTGCCTCGGCCTCAGCCTGGTCTACCTGACCCGGATCTTCATAACGATCAGCGGACATCAAAAAGCCTTTGTCCTGGCGGGTGTCGCCGCCGAGAACGGGGTCAAGCGCGGCTATTCCGGCCTCCTCCGCAACCTTGAGAAAAGAACGTCTCCTCTATATCTCCCCGAGGCGGATGTTCCGAACTTAAAGGCCGACGCCGGCAACGGCGGCATCCTGACCGCGGAAAGGGTCCTCGAAACGGTTTTTCCTTTCCAAACGCGGGAAGACTGGGAGAACCTCGGCTGGTCATCGGAGACACGCTGTGAACAGCGCGGATATGAAGACCGGGATGCCTATTTCCTGGCCGATTTCAACATTGTCGTCAACGGACAAGGCACGGTCCGCGGCCCCGGCGCCGTACGGCGCTCCTCCCTCGTCGCGCGGCTCGGGGTCGCGGCCGGCCGACTTCCCCTGGCGGCCTTCCCCTTTCTCCTCGACA
>JALHUR010000281.1 GCA_022867325.1 Candidatus Aminicenantota bacterium
AATACGGCTTCATGAGTACTGCGAAACCGCTGCCTGTCCCCGAAGCGGGGAATTCGCTACCGAAGCTCCCCACTTTGACTTCAGCTGCTCTGTGCTTCGCCAACGTCGGAGCGCCAGCCCCCGAAAGGGGGTTCCTCCACGGACTAACGTCCGTGGAATCCCGCGAAGGGGATTAAAATCGTTTGTTCTTGGGATTATTGACCCGTTCGCCGACGCTACCCCGCCTTTCAATACACATGAACCGTTTCCGGTTCATGAGTGCAGCGGCATTCATGCCGGGGAGTCGAGGGGTTGACTTCCTGAGTTCGTTCGTGGTCAAGATGTAAATGTCCGCACGCCGCGCCAGAACGCCGATCGGAGTCGATAAAAGGCAATTCTTAATCCTTTTGATCGTGTTTGTAATCAATAATTTAACCTCGCGCGGCCAGCCTCCTCAAACGATCTCCATCGAGGAGGCGGCCCGCCGGATGCTCGCGATCGGCCTTCACGAAGAGAGGGCCTTTGACATGCTCCGAGGCTTGATCGCGTCTGCCGGATCCAGGCTGACCGGCTCGCCCGGTGCCGAGGCCGCCCTCGACCACATGCGCCAAGTCATGCTCGACCTCGGCTTTTCCAACGTCCATCGCGAGCCCGTTACCGTCAACCGCTGGGAGCGCGGGACAGAAACGGCCCAGGTCGAAGCGTCGCCGCAGCGGTCGGCCGTCGAGCTCGCCGTCTGCGCGCTGGGCGGGAGCGTCGGGACGTCCGAGGCCGGGATCAAGGCGCCCGTTATCGAAGTCAGATCATTCGAAGAGCTAAAATCTCAAAAACAGGCCGCGCGGGGGAAAATCGTATTCTTCAATCAGCCCATGGACAGGACCATTCTCGAGCCCTTCCGGGCCTACGGAGCGAACGCGGACCACAGGGTTCGAGGAGCCGCCGAAGCGGCCAAGTACGGGGCCGTCGCTGTGATCATCCGGTCATTGACGTTCAGGCGGGACCGATTTCCCCATACGGGCTTGATGCGATATGAGGACGGGGTTCCGCGGATTCCGGCCGCCGCCGTCGCCACCGAGGACGCCGACCGCCTGAGCGGACTCCTGGGGGAAAATTCGGAACTCCTCATCCATCTGACCCTCGGCTGCAGGGACTTCGGCCCGGTCGAATCGGCGAACCTGATCGGAGACCTTCGCGGCTCCGAGCGCCCCGAGGAGATCATCCTGATCGGAGGGCATGTCGACGCCTGGGACCTGGGGCCGGGCGCCCACGACGACGGGGCGGGCTGCGTCCAGTCCGTCGAGGCGCTTCGGCTCATCAGGGCCGTCGGGCTCGTTCCCAAGCGGACCATCCGGGCCGTCCTGTTCATGGACGAGGAATTCGGCGGGACGGGCGGGCGGTTCTACGCGCGAGCCCCGGAGCGTAAAGGGGAGAAGCATCTGGTCGCTTTCGAGTCGGATCGAGGCGGATTCCTGCCTCTGGCCGTCGGGCTGGGAGGAAGCCCGGGGTTAATCCAAAAACACCAAGCCTGGAGCCCGCTCATCAAGTCTTTGGGCCTCGTTCAAGGCCTCGTTTCAGGCGGCGGCGGAGTGGATATCGCCCCCCTGGCCGAGCAAGGCGTCATCCTGGGCGGACTCATCCCCGACGCCGGTCGCTATTTTGATTTCCACCATTCGGCCCTCGACGATTTGGCCGCCGTCCATCCCCGAGAGCTCGAGCTGGGCGCGATCGCCCTCGCCGTCACGGCCAGCATCATCGCCCAGGAAGGGATCTGACGGCGGAGTCCAAATCGTGAGAGGCGGTCTGTTGACCCGTTCGTCGACGCTACCCCGCCCTAAAGGGCGGGGCTTAAAATCGGAGCCCCGCCTTTCAATACACATGAACCGTTTCCGGTTCATGAGTGCAGCGGCTTCGCAGTACTCAAGGAGCCGTAACAACGGCTCCTTGGGTGCCGGCATTCATGCCGGGGAGTCGAAGGGTTGACTTCCGGTTTCCTCCATGCTATAAAGCATCTCCTTCAAAATTCCTAAGTTAGCGAGGACGATCGGGCATGCGGTTATCCCTGCTCTGGCATTTCCACCAGCCGCTCTATCGTCACGCCGAGACGCGGGAATACCTCCTGCCTTGGGTCCTTTTCCACACGACCAAGAACTATCACCAGATGGCCCTGATTGCCGCCGAAACGGAGTTCCCCTGCGCTTTCAATTTCGTGCCTTGTCTCCTCGAACAGATCGCCGATTACGCCGAAGGCCGCGTAGACGACCGTTTACTGAAAGCAATCCGAAAAAGACCCGGCGACCTGACGCCCGATGACAAGGAACTCCTCCGAAAGCTCGCGCCGGACGAACAGCGATCCGACCGTCTCCAGATCGAGGCGCTCCGGGCCTGCTTCAACCCGCTCACGGCGTCGAGAGGGGATAAGGACGAGCTCCTCGAAATCCAGGAGAATACCCTACGCGGGGTCATTCCCCTGGTCCGCGACCTCGGACGCAAGGGGACGGTCGAGCTGATGACGACCCCTTATTATCATCCTCTCCTTCCTCTTATCTTCGACCTGGGTGCGGCCGGCGTCGAGGCGGGACCGGGATTCGCGTTCCGACACCCCGAGGACGGCGAAGCCCAGCTCCGGAACGGCCGAGCCTATTTCGAAAGCGTGATGGGCGCGGCCCCGGCCGGCCTCTGGCCGTCCGAGGGAGGGCTGAGCCGCGACGTTTGCCGGGCGGCCGCCCGGGCCGGATTCAAGTTCGCCGTCACGGACGAGAACATCCTCTGGAAGAGTCTCCCCGAGCCGCACCGGGCCGAGGATCTTTTCCGGCCTTACGACTGCGAGGGCTTGACGGTCCTCTTCCGGGAGCGGGAACTTTCCGACCTCATCGGATTCGTCTACCAGAAATGGGACGAGAGGGAAGCCGTCGGGGACCTGGTCCGCCGGCTGTCAGAGAAGGCGCGCGCCCTTCCCGAGGACGCCCTGTGCGTCATCGCCCTCGACGGCGAAAACTGCTGGGAATTTTATAAAGAGAACGGCGTGCCCTTCCTGCGCAGGCTTTACGAACGGCTACGGACCGAGCCGGGGATCGAGCCCGTCCTGTTCAGCCGCACCCTGGCCCTCCCCCGTCCGGAGAGGCCGTTGGACCTCGTCCCGGGAACCTGGCTGGGGAGCTTCGCCAAATGGTCCGGCCACCCGGCCAAGAACGCGAGCTGGGAGCTGCTGGCTCGCGTCCGCGAGGCCTGCGGCCCGAGCCAGGCCGTCTACGCCGCCGAAGGTTCGGACTGGTTTTGGTGGGCGGGCGAGGCCGAGCAGACGGAGTTCGACATCCTGTTTCATTCCTATCTTGACAAGGCCTGGCGCGACGCCGGCCTTTCGGGACAACCGCGATGAAAAACCTGAGCTTTCTGTTCGCCGTCCACAACCATCAGCCGGTCGGGAATTTCGACGATGTCTTCGACAGGGCATTCGAGGACTGCTACCGCCCGTTCCTGAAGATCGTCGCCGATTATCCCTTTTTTAAATTCGCCCTCCATTTCTCGGGACCCCTCTGGGACCGGATGAGGATCAAAGAAAAGGAGTGCTGGGCGCTCATCGAGCGCATGGCGGAACGGGGCCAGGTCGAGCTCTTGAGCGGCGGCTACTACGAGCCCATCCTGGCCGTCATTCCCGAACGGGACAGAATCGGTCAGCTCCGGCTCATGAACGACTTCCTCGAACAAAACTTCAAACGCAAGCCCCGAGGGCTCTGGCTGACCGAGCGGGTCTGGGAGCCCCATCTTCCCCGGACGCTGGCCGGGCAGGGAATCGCCTATACGCTTCTCGACGAGGAGCATTTCCGGATGGCGGGCGTCGAGAATATCCACGCCCACTACATCACCGAGGACGAGGGCTGGCCGCTCCATCTTTTCCCGATCGATAAAAAGCTCCGCTATCTCATTCCCTTCCGCCCCCTTGAAGAGGTCAAGGCCGCCCTGGAAGAGATCGAGGCCGGCGGGGGCGCGGCCATCCTGGGCGACGACGGCGAGAAGTTCGGCCTTTGGCCGGGGACGAAACAATGGGTGTATAAGGAGGGTTGGCTGCGCCGCTTCCTCGAGTTCGTCGAACGCGAAGGGATCCGGACCCGGACCTTCTCGGAATACCTGGACGCGACCCCGCCCGCCGGCCGGGTCTATCTGCCGCCTGCCTCCTATGAGGAGATGATGGAGTGGGTCCTGGAGCCTCGGGAGTTCGAGGCGTTCAAGGCGCTCAAATCAGCGGCGCCGGCCGAGGCCCGGCGCTTCCTGCGCGGAGGTTTTTTCCGCGAATTTTTCATCAAGTATCCCGAGGCGAACCACCTCCACAAGCGGATGCTTCTCGTCTCGTCTGAAGTCGAAAAGCATCCGGGCGCCGAGGAGGCGCGGAGGGAGCTCTTCAAGGGCCAGTGCAACGACCCCTACTGGCACGGCGTCTTCGGCGGGCTCTATCTGCCCCATTTACGCGGGGCCGCTTACCGCCATCTCATCGAGGCCGAGAAGAGACTGCCTTTAACCCGGGGCTGGGATCAGATCGACTTCGACCTCGACGGGCGGATCGATCTCATCTGGCGCGGCGCGGCTTTCCAGCTCATCGTCAAGCCGGGCTGGGGCGGGAGCCTGGCCGAGTGCGATTTCTTGCCCGAGAGCCGCAATCTCACGGACGTCCTGGCCAGGCGGAAGGAATCCTACCACGCCTTCGAACAGCCCGCCTCATCCGGAGAGGAAGGCGCCAGCATCCACAAACTGAGCCGTCGGATTCCGCCCGAAGCGGCGGACCTTCTCCGCTACGACTGGCACCCGCGCCTCTCGCTTCTCGATCACTTCCTTCATCCCGATACGACGTTGGAGAGTTTCCAGCGGATCGATTACGGCGAACAGGGCAACTTCGTCAATCAACCCTACGCCTGGGCCATTGAGGGACCGGCCGCCGTGCTCTCACGGCGCGGATCGGTTTGGGTCGGAGAGGACAGGGTCCCCGTCTCGGTGACGAAGACCATCACCCCGGGGGAGGGGATCATCCGGATCGTTTACCGGGTCGAGAATCTGTCCGGCCGGACGATTTCCGTACTGTTCGCGCCCGAGTCGAACTTCGCCCTGTTTCCGTTCGAATTCGAACCCGCCGGCGGGCGGGCCGTTTTTATGAACCGGCTCGTCTGGGAAGCCTCGGCGCCCGACGCCCTCTGGCATTTCCCGCTCCGAACGCTTTCCCAGTCCGAGAGCGGGTATGATATAATTCATCAGGGCATCTGCCTCGTTCCCCTCTGGCGGCTGAACCTAAACGCGGGGGACGGCGCCACAAGGGAGATCACTCTCAAGGATGGCCATGGCCGATAAATATTTTTCGCTGGTCCTTCACAGTCACATCCCCTATGTCCTGGCCCACGGCTCCTGGCCGCACGGCATGGATTGGCTCTTCGAGGCGGCGGCCGAGAGCTATCTCCCCCTGCTCAACGCCTTCAACCGCCTGGCCGAGGAAGGGATCCCGGCCGGCGTCAACATCGGATTCACGCCCGTCCTGGCCGACCAATTGAAGAGCGACTCTTTCCGTTAGGGCTTCGAGGATTATCTCCGGATGAAGCTCAAGATCGCCGGCGAGGACCGCGGTCATTTCGAGCGGACCGGCCGCGCCGACCTGGTCCGGCTGACGGTGTTCTGGGAGACATGGTACGGAAAACTCCTCGAAGACTTCCAGGGCCGTTACGGCCGGGACCTGGTCGCGGCTTTCGCCCGGCTCCAGGACGCGGGCTTGATCGAGATCCTGACTTCGGCCGCGACCCACGGCTATTTCGCCCTCTTGTCCCGGGACGAGAGCATCCGGCATCAAGTCCGGCAGGGAACTCACACCTACCGTCGCTTCTTCGGGCGCGATCCCTCGGGATTCTGGATTCCGGAGTGTTCCTACCGTCCCGGCTACGCTTGGAAACCGCCCCTGGGCGACGTCCGCCCCTACGACCGCCGCGGCGTCGACGAAATCCTCGGATCCGAAGGGCTGGGCTTCTTCTTCGTGGACAGCCACCTTCTCAAGGGCGGCGAGGCCAAGGGCGTCTACGCGGACCGCTTCCCCGCGCTCGGACTGCTCTGGGAGAAATTCCAGGGGCAGTATAAGCCGGGTCCGGAAGCGGACAAAGACCCTTATCTTCCTTACCGCGCCCACCCATCGAGCACGGCCTTCTTCGTCCGGGACGAGGTCACGGGTTCCCAGGTTTGGAGCCGGAATCTCGGCTACCCGGGCGACGGCGCGTACCTCGAATTCCATAAAAAGCATTTTCCCGGCGGCATGCGCTACTGGCGGATCACCTCCAGTGAAGCCGGTCTGGGCGGCAAGGCCCTCTCCGATCCGGCCTCGGCCTTGGAACGGATCGAGGCCCACGCCTCCCATTTCGTCCGGCTCCTCCAAGAGACTCTCGAAGGCCGCGATTTCGGCGTCGTGACCGGCATGTACGATACCGAGCTCTTCGGCCACTGGTGGTTCGAGGGACCCGAATGGATCTATCGCGTTCTCAAGAAGCTTAAGGAAAGCGGCGTCAGGCCCCAGACCGGAAGCCGGTGCCTCGAGAGGATTCCGGCCCGGACCATGGTCGCCCTTCCCGAAGGATCCTGGGGCCAGGGCGGATTCCATTGGATCTGGCTCAACAACGAGACGTCCTGGATTTGGGAAAAGATCTACGCGATCGAGTCGGACTGGGAAGAGCTTTCCCGCCGTCCCGGCCCGCGCGACGCTCGGCTCTGGCGGCAGTTCATCCGCGAAAAGTTCCTGCTCGAAAGCTCCGACTGGCCTTTCCTCGTCTCGACCTGGTCGGCCCGCGACTACGCCGAAAACCGGGCCGCCGGGCACTTCGAGCGGGCGTCGGCCCTGGCCGGCTGGATCCGGCGCGGGACCGGCCTCAGCGGCGAGGAGTCCGCCCTCCTCGCGGTCTGGGAGGAGGAAGACAAGCTTTTCGAGGAGGTCGTGACGCCCGATGGCCGCATCGTTTGAGAAGATCCTGGTCATGATCTTGTGCGGCGGGAAAGGGGAGAGGCTCTATCCCCTGACCCGGGACCGGGCCAAACCCTCGGTTCCCTTCCTGGGTAGCTACCGGATCATCGATTTCAGCCTGTCGAACTGTCTCAATTCCGGCCTCCGCAAGATCGCCCTCCTGACCCAGTATAAGTCGCTGTCGCTTGAGCGGCACATACTCAACGGCTGGAACATATTCCATCCCGAGAGCAAGGGCTTTGTCATCTCGCTTCCGGCCCAAGGCCGGGTGGCCGACCGCTGGTACGAGGGAACGGCCGACGCCGTCTTCCAGAACATCTACACGATCCAGAGCGAAAACCCCGAAGCCGTCCTGGTCCTTTCCGGCGACCATATCTACAAATCGGACTACCGGGCCATCATCGAGTTCTACAACAAGAAGGAGGCGGACGCCGTCGTCCTGGCCAAACTCAAGCCCCGCGCCGAGGCCTCCCGGTTCGGGGTGGTCGACGCCGACGACCAGAGCCGTATCCTCCGCTTCATCGAGAAGCCCAAAAACCCGCCCGGGACGCCCTGGTATCCGGAGACGACCATGATCTCGATGGGAGTCTATCTCTTCCGGACCCATGTCCTAATCAAGGCCCTTCTCCGGGACGCCAAGGACGCGGCCTCGAGCCACGACTTCGGCAAAAACAACCTTCCCCGCCTCATCAACGAGAGCCGGGTTTTCGCCTATCCGTTCGAGGGCTACTGGGAGGACATCGGGACGATCGACGCCTATTGGAAGGCCAACCAGCTCTTTCTAAGCTCGGCTCCGCCCTTGGTCGTCCAGGACCCCTCCTGGCCGATCCGGACCTATAAGCCCCAGTATCCGCCCAGTTTCGTCCGCAAAGGCACGATCCGGAGCTCGATCGTGTCGTCGGGCTGCATGATCCAGGACAGTCTCCTCCAGGACGCCATCCTGTCGCCCGGCGTGAAAGTCGCCGAGGGTGCCCGGATCGAGGGGGCCATCCTGTTCGAGGGCGCCGAGGTCGGCCGCAACGCCCGGCTCCAGCGTGTCATCGTCGACAAGTTCGCCAGAATCCCGGACGGGTTTGTCATCGGCGCCGACGAGAAGGAGGACGCCCGCTATTTCAAGCTCAGCGCCGGCAAGATCCGGGTCGTTCCCAAGAGCTGGAAACTCGAATGATCGAGACCTACGGTCTCTACCTGGGCGATGTCGAGCGGGACGCTCCCAAGGAACTCGTCCTCTTGTCCATCATCGCCCAGAGCTACTTCCAGCCTTTCTCGCTGCAGGACAACCTGCTCGTCATCCTGACGGCCCTGACCTCGGGCTCGGGCGTCGGGTTCAACCGGGCCATGCTCCTCCGGGCCGAGGGCGGCCGTCTCAAGGGCGAGATCTGGCTCGGCCCGGCCACCCCCGAGGAGGCCAGCTCGATCTGGGAAATCCTCTCGACGCCGGGGATCGGCTACCTCGAAATCGTCGAGCATAACCGCTCCCTCCTCAGCCGCCACGGCGGGACCCTGACGGACACGATCAAGGGCCTGTCTTTCCCCTTGGGCGAAAACGGCCTCCACATCCCGGCCCGAGCCGTCGAGCGCAGGGAGATCGTCATGGTCAAGGACGGCCGGAACGAGCCCGAGGTCGACCGCCGCTTTCTCGACGTCATCGGCGTCGAGGACTTCCTGTGCATCCCTTTGGTCATGCGGGACGAGATTCAGGGCGAGATCATCCTCGACAACGCCTTCACCCGGAACCCGATCACGGAACGGGACATCAAGCTCGCCGCGATCTGCGGCCTGATCGCCGGGAACTACATCTACACGGCGACCCTCCACAAGCGGATGCTGGAGATGGAAAAATTCGCCGCCATGGGCGAGATGGCCATGTACATCACCCACCAGCTCCGGAACCCGCTCGTGACCATCGGCGGATTCACGGACCAGCTCCTCCGCTTCGAGGGCGACCGGCGCAAGTCCCACCGCAACCTGGAGATCATCAGGGCGGAAACGACGCGGCTCGAGGACATCGTCTACAAGCTGCGCCGTCTCCTCAAGCTCGAGCAGAAGCCTCCGGCCCCCTTCGATCCGGGACCGGTCCTGAGGGCCGCCCTCGAAGATCCGGGATTTCAGGCCAAGAGCCGGGGCCGCCAAGTCAAGGTCCGGCTGCCCAAGACGATGCCCCGGATCATGGGTTATCCGACCCAAGTCGGCGAGGCGATCCGGAATCTTCTCGACAACGCGCTGGACGCCACGCCCGAAGGGGGGACGGTTTACCTTCTGGCTTCGGGCTCGGACCCGCGCTTGTTCATAGTCAAGGTCAAGGATACCGGGCGGGGCATCTCGGACAAGGATCGGGAGCGCCTGTTCACGCCCTTCTTCACGACCAAGGAGCGGGGGATGGGGCTCGGCCTCCACTTCGTCAAGCGGATCGTCGAGTCCTGCGGGGGCGAGATCGAGGTCCGCAGCCGGGAAGGGAAGGGGACGGAATTCAGGCTCTGTTTCAAGAAGGAGGAAAGGGGAACGGACGAATGAAAACCCAAAAGAAAATCCTGCTGGTCGAGGACGAAGAGCACCTCTGCCTGCTCTACCAAGAGGAACTCGCCAAGGAGGGTTTTAAGGTCACGGTCGCCAACGACGCCGACCAGGCTCTCGAGGCCCTCCGTAAAGACCGCTTCGACCTCATCATCACCGACATCCGGATGCCGGGCAAGGACGGCATCGAGCTCATCACCCACATCATGGGACAGCGCAAGGATATCCCGATCATCATCAACTCCGCCTACCAGAGCTACAAGGATGACTTCATGACCTGGGCCGCCGACGCCTATGTCGTCAAATCCTCGAGCCTGGACGAGCTCAAGTCCAGGGTCAAAGAGCTCCTCGGATCCCAATAATGTCGCAGCTCAGGAAAGACATCATCAGCGGCCGCTGGGTCATCGTCTCCTCCGAGCGGAGCAAACGGCCCGACGACTTCCGGCCCGCCCAGCCGGCGGAAGCGAAGACGCCCGAGGCCCGGGGCTTCTGCCCTTTCTGCGCCGGGAACGAGTCGAAAACCCCTCCCGAGGTCTTCGCCCTCCGGGCGGATGGGACCCGGCCGGACGAGCCCGGCTGGCGCGTCCGGGTCGTCCCCAACAAGTTCCCGGCTTTGAATCGGGGTCCGGCGCCCGCCCGCCGGGATAACGGGCTCATTACCTGGATGGACGGCGTCGGCGTCCACGAGGTCGTCATCGAGAATCCCGACCACGACCTGGAGCTGGCCGACCTCCCGGTCGACCATATCCGGGCCGTGCTCAAGGTCTTCCAGGACCGGATCAGGTCGATCGAGGAGGACCTCCATTACGAATACGTCCAGATCTTCAAGAACAAGGGGAAGGAGGCCGGCGCCTCGTTGAGCCACCCCCATTCCCAGATCGTGGCGACGCCGATCGTCCCCAAACGGATCAAGGAGGAAATCTACGGCGCGGGACGCCTTCAACGCCGGTACAAGGAATGCATCTTCTGCCGGATCATCCGCGAGGAGACAGAATCCAAGGAGCGGATGGTCTTCCGCAATGACCACGTCTGCGTCAAGGTCCCGTTCGCGGCCCGTTTCCCCTTCGAGATGCGCGTCCTTCCCCTCCGTCACGACGCTTACTTCAGCCGCATTCGAGACGAAGAGCTGGACGGATTGGCCGCCGCCTTGAAAACGGTCCTGGGGCGGTTCAAGGCCATCCTGGCCGACCCGCCGTTCAATCTCATCATCCATCAGGGTCCGAATCCGGCCGCCCATAACCACAGCGAGGTCGATGTCGAGAAGGCTTTTCACTGGCATATGGAGATCATCCCCGTCCTGACCCGCGTCGCGGGCTTCGAATGGGGGACGGGCTTTTACATCAACCCGGTCGCGCCCGAAACGGCCGCCCTTTACCTTAGGGAAGGGATCCCGGGCTCCGGCGCTTAGAAGCGGCGATGAAAACCGTGTCCGTGGCCGTGGTCGGCGGAGGCGCCGCGGGCCTCGCCGCGGCGGTGAGCGCCGGGCGCGCGGGCGGGTCCGTCGTCCTCTGCGAAAGGATGGCCAAGCTCGGCCGCAAACTCCTGGCCACGGGCGGCGGCCGCTCCAACCTCCTCAACGAGAAGCTCGACGCCTCGGCCTTCACGGCCGAATGCCGCGGCCTCGTCGGGGGAGTGTTCGGGCGATTCGGAAAGCCGGACATCAAGAAGCTTTTCGAGGGTTTGGGTTTGGCATTGACCGCGGAGGGGGATCGCATCTTCCCGGCGACCCAGCAGGCCGCCTCGGTCCTCAAGGTATTAGAACTCGAGCTGGGACGGCTTCCGGTCGAGGTTCGGCTGTCCTGGGATGCCATGGAGATCGTTTGGAAAGACGGGGCGTTTCAGCTGAAGTCGCGGGACGGCTCGAGTTTTCGGGCGGGCAAGGTCGTGCTGGCCGGAGGCGGGAAATCGTACCCGGCCTTGGGCGCGGACGGAAACGCCTACCGGCTTGCCGGGGCGTTCGGACACGGGCTTATCGAACCGGTCCCGAGCGCGGTCCCGGTCGTGGTCAAGGACAAACTCTGCCATCTACTCCAAGGGCAAAAGATCCGGGTCAGGGCGAAGAGCCTCATCGGGGGACGGATGGGGGAGGAGGCTGACGGCGAGCTTCTCTTCGCTTCTTATGGATTGTCCGGAACGGCCGTCCTGGATATCAGCGAGAGCTTGTCTCGGGCCCTCAATCGGGAAGGACGCAAAGACGTGGAGATCGCGGTCGATCTCGTGCCTTTCTTGAACGAAGAGGATTTGGCCGCGCGATTCGAGACAAGAGCCGCCGATAATTGGCCGGAGAAGGAGTGGGCCGCCGGG
>JALHUR010000282.1 GCA_022867325.1 Candidatus Aminicenantota bacterium
ATGGCCGTCCAGGACGGGCTCCTCTACCTCGACGCTCCGATCACGGATTATCTTCCCGATTTCAGCGTTCGGAGCCGATATGAGGATCACCCCGAACGGAAGATGACGCTGCGGCATCTCCTCTCCCACCGGGCCGGATTCACGCACGAGGCGCCGGTGGGCGGCAATTTCGACAGCCGGCCCACGACCTTCAGCGAGCACGTCCTCAGCATTTCCGACACCTGGCTTCGCTATCCGGTCGGCTACCGGTACAGCTATTCCAACCTGGGGATCGACCTGGCCGGTTTCATCCTGGAGAAAAAAACAGGGAAGCCGTTCCCCGCCTATATCCGTGAGAAAGTCTTGATCCCCCTCGGGATGAATGACAGCACGCTCGATACGGCGACCATCCTCAAGGCGGAGGACCGCGCCCTGGGTCATCTGGCGCCCGCCGTCACAGTCGCCGGGGGGATTCCGGTTGAGATACCGCTCGTCCCGTCCGGCGGGGTCTACACCAACATCCTCGACATGGCCCGTTACCTCATGTTCCACATCAACGAGGGCCGCGTCGACGGCCGACCCCTGCTGCGCGAGGATCTTATGCGGGCCATGCACACGGTCGCCTTCCCCGAGCCGCACGAGAGGTTCGGGTACGGGTTGGGTATCGCCGTCAACCATCTCGGCCCGGAGGTTTTCTATTCCCACGGCGGGGGCGGCTACGGCTTCGGGAGCTACATGATCATGTTCCCCGGGTTGAAGCTGGGCATCGTCATTATGACGAATTCGGAATACAGCAACGTCGCCGGCGGCCGGGTCGCGGCCCTCGTCGAGGGCCTGATCGCAAAAACGATCGGCCCGCCGGATTCGGAGTTCGAAAAGCCGACCATCGATATCCGCAGCCCGCTTCCTTCCGGGGACGTCCGGATCCAACGGCTCGTCGGCGAATACGGGAACAACGTCATCATTGGGCAGAGGGACGGAGTTTTCGGCATCGCGCTGGGAAAGGAATTCCACCCGCTTTCCTTTTACGAGGACAGAGGCGAGGCCGTCGGCGTGTTTGGGAAATACTCCGAGCTCCGGGTCAAACCGCCCCTCGCCGGCCAGCCCGGGACTCTCATCCACCTCAACAGGCTATCGGGGACGGTCTCGTACTATGACTTCCACAAGCCGGAAAAATCGGCCGATCAAGCGGGGCCGAACAAGCCTGAATGGAAGCCGTATCTCGGGGTTTACCGGACGTTGATGTGGGGCAGGGCGTTCGGTTTTATGGCGACGATCGGGGTCGTCGACGGATACCTGACGTTCAACGGGATGCGCTGCCGCGAGCACCTGCCGGAACTCTTCTTCAGTTTTGACGGAGAAGCGCTTGATCTTCGGGGGACGATCGCGACCTTCCGTAACATCCCCCTCATCCGCACCAAGAGATAATCGTCGGGGTCAAACCTACACTTTGGCAAATAGTGACAAAGTGTAGGTTTGACCC
Organism: Candidatus Aminicenantota bacterium; assembly: GCA_022867325.1. GTDB lineage: Bacteria > Acidobacteriota > Aminicenantia > Aminicenantales > JAFGBC01 > JAFGBC01. Next base: position 1,463 of record JALHUR010000282.1, read on the forward strand.
CAACTATGTCCGGAGGAAGGTGCCGTTCCGGTATTCGCGGAAGGCCTGTTCGAGCTCCTGGTCGGTGTTCATGACGATCGGGCCGCGCCAGGCGACCGGCTCCTTGAGGGGAACGCCGCAGAGAAGGAGGAAGCGGAAGGGCACGTCGCCCGCCTGGATGACGGCTGTATCGCCGTCCCGATAGAGCACGCAGTGGAGGGGCGCGACTTTTTTCCGTTGTTCGGGATCGAATGTCCCCTCGCCCTCGAAAACATAGGCGAAGGCGTTTTGGCCCGCGGGAAGCCGGGGTTCGAAGCGCCGTCCGGCCGCCATCGTGACGTCCATATAAGTGATTTCGTCGACGATATCGCGGATCGGCCCCCGGGCCCGGCCCAGGCGTCCGGCGATGAGCCTCACTTCAACGCCCTTGTCCGGCTCGACGATGGGGACATCCTCGGCTTTGACGTCGCGGTAGCGCGGGTCCATCATTTTGCTTTCCCGAGGCAAGTTGACCCAGAGCTGGAATCCGCCCATCCGCCCCTGGATCGGCTTCGGCATCTCCTGGTGGATGATCCCGCTCCCGGCCGTCATCCACTGGATCCGGCCGGGTCCGATCACGCCCTTGTTCCCCAGGCTGTCACCGTGCTCGACTTCGCCTTGGAGCATGTAGGTCACGGTCTCGATCCCGCGGTGGGGGTGCCAGGGAAATCCGGCCAGGTAGTCCTCGGGGCTGTCGGAGCGGAAATCGTCGAGCATCAGGAAGGGATCGAAAAGCGGTACCTGGCGGTAGCCGAAGACCCGGTTCAGGCGCACGCCGGCGCCTTCCTCGGTCGGCTGGGCCTTGAATATATGCGCGACGGCTCTCGGTTCGGCCATGTTCGTCGACCTCTCTCAATAAATTATATCGGATTTGTAGTATATCGTCCACCCGTCGAGAGGCGCCGGCCGCCGCAAGGAGGAGGGATCAGGGACGACACGGACCGCCGCCGTCCAGAAGCGTCTCATCCAGTCGCGCCTTTCAGCGGATGAGATTCCGAAAAGATCCAGGGCGTCCTTTCTCTAGGAAGGAGAACCGGCTTGACAATATGCCTAAAACATGCACTAATATGCATATGAGAACGACTCTCAACCTCGACGACGACCTCATGAAACGCGCATCCAATATGACCGGCGAGAAGGAAAAAACCTCCCTGGTCCGGATGGGCCTGGAAGCCCTGATCTCCTTGGAGAGCGCCAAGAGGCTGTCGAAACTCGGCGGGACAGAGAAAGCTCTTCGCCCGATTCCGAGGCGAAGAGCCGGCTGATTCATGGTTCTAGTCGATACCTCCCTTTGGATCGCCCATTTCCGCCTGGGCGAGCCTCGGCTCGCGGAGCTGCTCGACAAGGGAGTCGTCCTCGTCCATCCTTACGTGATCGGGGAGTTGGCCTGCGGAAACCTCGCTAACCGCGCCGAAATCCTGTCCCTTCTTCAATCTGTCCCCCAAGCTCCGCTCGCGAATCACGATGAAGTGCTCCATTTCATCGACCTCCGGAGGCTGATGGGATTGGGCCTCGGTTACGTCGATGTTCATTTGTTGGCGTCCGCTTTTCTTGCTTCCTCCCCGCTCTGGACACTCGACCGACCGCTCAAAGCGGTCGCGAAAAGGATCGCTATTGTCTTCGATCCGGATTGAGATCATCCCGTCAACTTTTCTCCCGCCACTCCTTGAGGAGCGCCAAAAGAAGCTTCGCGTTTTCCGCGTTATACCCGCCAGCCATCAGTTTGTTGAAATCCTCGGGATAGCGCTCGCCGACCCAGGTCGAGAACGGCTCGAACTTGCTCATGAACAGCTCCTGGCTTTCCGGGGGCGACTCAATCTTGACCTTCTCGATCAGGCTGTCCCGAAAGGTCACCGTCGCCTTGGCGAAGTCGGCCTGGATACCCAGCAGCCGGAACGACTCGTTTATCTCGGAGGTGCGGAGGACGACCGTCCCCTCCTCGACCTTGAGGTCGAGGATATCCATCTGGGATTGGTTGACGGCGTCGAATTCGAACAGGGCGCGCAGCTGCTCTTTCCCCGCGATCGTCATGTCGTCCATCTCGAATAAGGCGTCGTCCGTGAAGAAGGCCAAAAGTTTCTCGATGTCG
>JALHUR010000283.1 GCA_022867325.1 Candidatus Aminicenantota bacterium
CTGGAGAACTTCCTGCCGCCGCTGAAAGTCGCCAAGTAGCCGGTAGAAGCGGTGACAGAAAGCGAGGCAGGCGTCGACACTCGCCCGTGACTTTTATCCACGGGCGAGTGCGGCGGAAGTGGACCCCCGAGTAAAGCCCGGGGCACTCACCCGCGATGTAAGTACGCGGCTGAGTACGGCGGAAGCGGATCCCCAGACAAAGCCTGCCCTCATTCGCTTCGCGAATGAGGACTGCAAAGCCCGGGGCCCCTGCCGCCTGCCCCGGCCGCCGTCGCGGCGCCTGCCTTGCGCCTTGCTGCACCTCTGCTGCCGGTGACGATTGGTGACACTGTTTGGAGTCTGCGATCTTTCGGCCGGTGCGGGAAGGTTTTTCGCCCAAAGATCCTCTTCTTGGCCGTCCCGAGGATTTCTTGACATCGCCGCCCGGCCGGCGAATACAATTCCGGCATGGGTCAGGGGGAGAGATTCGTCGCTCAGAGTGAGAAATCAGCCCGCACGGAAAAAGGAAAATCCATCATTATTGCCTCGGACTGGATGGACTGACGCCTTCGTCCAGCGAGGCCGCGCTCGGCCGTTCATGAATCAGGGTTTATTGCCGCAGCGGATACCCCTCCTCCCCATTTTCTGGTATTTTGGATTGGGATGCAACGGTCCGTTCCAGGAGAATGTTTAGGATAATGAGCATGGACGAACAAGATCTGGTCCGCAAGGTCCAGGCCGGCGACCAAGATGCCTTCGCCGAGATCGTCCGTCTCTATAAGGATAGGATCGTGAATTATCTCGCTCAGTTCACCGGCGATTATCAGAAGGCCGTCGACCTGTCCCAGGAGACCTTCATCCGGGTCTATTTCAAGGCCAAAAAATACAAGCCGGTGGCGCCTTTCTCTTCCTGGATCTACGCGATCGCCTCGAACCTGGCTAAAACCGAGCTCAAACGATCCAGCCGGCGCAATACCGTATCCCTGGAGGACGTGACGTCCCAGTTCGATTCCGGTATCTACAGCAAGGACAGGCCCGATACGGGCCTTATCAAGAACCTTCGGAGCGCCCTGGACGATCTTCACCCCCGCTACAGGATTCCCGTCATCCTCAAGGACATCGAGGGATTTTCCCAGGAGGAGATCGCTAAGATTCTCAAAAAGCCGGTCGGCACCGTCAAGGCCCGGATCAGCAGGGGCCGCGGCTACCTCAAGCGGGAATTGGAAAAGGCCCTTCATGTCCGGGGGGAAGGCGCCGCACTCAAAGGAGAGTCCCATGGACGAGCTTAAGTATCTCGGGCAATTGCCTCGTGTCCAGGCCCCGATCGGTTTCGAAAGCAGGGTTCTGGCCGGTCTTGCCGAGAGAAAAGAGCGCCGGCTCCGCCGCGTCAAGACCCTCCGCTTTTCGCTGGCCGGGGCGTCGGCTTTTCTCCTGGTCGGTTTCGTCGTCACCCGCCTTTTTATCCTGCCCGGGACCGGTCCTATCGCCTCGGCCGGGGGGAAGAAAGATCGCCTTATTCCCATCAACGAACCCGTCGACTATTCCCGGGAGGTCCGAGAGTTATCCCGGGATAGCGGGACGATCTACATATTGGAGCAGGTCTCGGATATCACCACAGCGGACATCTCGTATTAAGGAGGATTCCAGCATGTCCAAGACCACAGCCATGATCATGGCATTTGCCGGGCTTGTGGCGCTTCTGGCCGCTCCGGCGGTCGCGGCGCCCGCCGCGATTTTCGGGCCGTCCCCGGATGAAACCCGGATCGAGGAAGTCACCCGGATCGTCATGCCCTCGGTCGTCATGGTCGAAGTCGGCCCCAAAGGCAAGAAGGGGATCCGCAAGATCGCGACCGGCGTCGTCATCGATAAGGACGGATCGATCGCCACAACGGCCCTGATTTCGCCCCGCGATGAGGCGATCACGATCGCCACCGCCAACGGAAAGGTCATCGAGGCCGAGTTCGTGGGGATGGACCCCGAAACCCGGCTGGCCGTCGTACGCGCCAAAGACAAAGGGCTGACGCCGCTCGTCCTGGCCGACTCGGCCAAGCTCGTCCCCGGCGCCTGGATCGGCGTCGTCTCGTTCTCTCCCGAGAACACGCCGTCCGTGACCCAAGGCATCGTCAGTTCTATCTCGGCCGAGAGACTTCGTCTTAACGTCTGGGTCGTACCCGGGAGCTCCGGCAGTCCGGTCGTCAACGCCCAGGGGCAAATGGTCGGCCTGCTCAGGGGAAGCTACGCGGACACTCTGCCCCTCGTCTTCCAATTCCAGGAGAAGGATGTTGTCGGGTCCGGCTATGCCTGGAGCCAGGGGGAGGCCGCCGCTTCGGGCATGGCCATGGCCATTCCTTCCGATGTCGTCAAATCCATTACGGACGAGATCCGGGCCAAGGGCAAAGTCGAGCGGGGTTGGATGGGAGTCACGATCGCCGATAATGAGGACAGCCGGACAGAGATCGTTCAGATCGAGAAAAAGAGTCCGGCCGATCTGGCCGATCTCGAGAAAGGCGACATCGTCCTGTCCATGGACGGAAAGGACGTCAAGGGCAGTCAGTCCCTCGCCTCCGAAATCCGCAAGCGCAAACCCGGGCAGGAGGTCGCCCTTAAGGTCGAAAGAGACGGAAAAACGATCGAAGTCAAAATCAAACTGGCCGAATACCCCGAACACGAGGCGCGCCTCGAGCTCGAGCGGGCCTTCCCCAGGCTTTTCACTCCGGAAGGCGAAACCAAAGGCCTAGCGCTCCCGCGCGCGAAAACCCTTCCCGCCCTGGGGTACGCTTTCTCCCTTGAAAAACGGAAATACCTCGGCGTCTTCCTCAATGAGCTCACCCCGGAGCTCTCCGAGTACTTCGGGCTTAAGGACGGGACCGGCCTGCTCGTCACCAAATTCGCCGAGAAAAGCCCCGCCCAGGAAGCCGGCCTCAAGGTCGGGGACGTCGTCTTTAAGGTCGACGGCGTCCGCGTCGATGCCGTCGCCAAGCTCAGCGAGATCATCCAGGACAAGAAGAAAGGGGACAAGGTCAAGGTCGAGTTCCTCCGTGACAAGAAAGCCTCGAGCATCGACATTCCGGTCGGCGAGGAGGAGAGGTCGAGCTTATTCGAAAGCTCGTCCTCCTTGGCCCGCGACCTGTTGGAATCCTACTCCGCCCCCCCAACGCGCCGGGAAACCGCGTTTTCGCGAACGCGCAGCGTCTTCTGGATTTAACAGAGGGGGGCGATCCCGTACCGTTCGGCGGAAGCCGCCGAGCGGAACGGGACCTGCTCCTATGTCCATCTCTCGGGGGAGGTTGGGAGAGCAATCTCCCGCCTCCCCTCACTTTTTTTCGTCATTCGGATCCCAGCCAGGCTTTAAGGAGCTCGTCGTATTGGGCTTGGGGGAGTCGTCTCCGGCCGTAAAGGCCCTTGGCCCAGCGTTGATGGAAGGCTTCATAGAGGACGATTCCGACCGATACGGACAGGTTGAGGCTTTGAACCATGCCGACCATCGGGATCCGGAGCTTGATGTCGGACAAGGCCAGGGCTTCGGCCGAGATCCCCTCCGATTCGCTCCCAAAAACGAGGGCTATGGGCTGCGTATAATCGACCTCCCGGTAAGGAACGGCGTCCTCGGCCAGATGGGTCGCGGCGATCAAATATCCTTCCGCCTTGAGCTTCGACAGGCATTCGGTTACTGAGGCATGGACGTTGAAAAGAATCCACTTGTCGGCGCGGGTTGAGATGGCTTTATTGAAGACGAGAACGTCCGGGTTGGGGGAGATCAGGTCCAAGTTCAGGACGCCGGCGGCGTCGCAGGTCCTGATGACGGCGCTCGCGTTGTGGGCAATGGCGACGCCTTCGAGAACGACCCGGAGGTCGGGCTGGCGCCGATCGAGGACGTCGGTGACTCGCTGGAAACGGCGTTCGGTGGGCATGGCCCCATCATATCAGACGGCGCTCCGGGCCTTCAACTCATGAGCATCATCTTGGCCAGGAGGAGGAGGCCGACCGCGACCGTCCCTGCCAGGGCTCGGTATTCATTATTTTTGAGGTAGAGATCCCAGCTGAATTTAACCGGGGAAGGACGGGGGCGGCGCAGGGACGGGAAAAACAAGGGGACGCGGCTGCGGTAGTCGGCGTAGCCGTCGGGAAAGAGCTCCTTCATGCGCCGTCTCTCGCGGGCGATCGTTACGCTGTAGAAAACGAGGAAATAGGCGGCGAAGACGGCCAACGCCGGCCATGAGCAGGCGCCCAAGGCCAGCCCGATTCCAAGTACGAAGTTCCCCAGATAGAGGGGATTCCGGGTGAATCCGTAGGGGCCCGAGGTCGCCAGCTCTTTGTCCTTCTTCAGGTGTCCCGAAGCCCAGGCCCGGATGAGAAGTCCGATGAGGCCGACGGCGACGAAAGCCAGGAGCGAACGGGGATTGGGCCTGGAAAAAGCGAGGGTCAGAATCAGGGCCGCCAAACCCGCCCGGACCCGCCATCGGCAGATCAGCCGTTCGATTTTGCGTTCAGGCATGGAGGCCGAGCCTTTCAAGCGCCAGCGAAGCCACTTCCTCGGACGCTAGATTCTCGAGACAGCGTAGCTCCCGGCAGTCCCGTTTATAGCAGAGGCTGCAGTCCATCTCGCGGAAAGCGACCCGGTCTTCGGCGCGAAAAGGGCCGTTGCGGGCGGGGTTGGTCGGCCCGAAGATCCCGACAACGGGAACGGACAGGGCGCAGGCCGCTTGGAGGGCGAAGGTGTCGCCGCTGATGAGAAGCGAGGCCGCCCGGATCAGGGCCATGACCTCGGGAAGACTCAAGAAGGGAACCAAGGGAACGCCGGTCGTCCGGCCGACTGCGTCCGCAATCGCCCTTTCGTCGGAGTTTCCCCAAAGCAGAAGCATGGGAAGCCCGCGGGTTTTCAACCGTTTGGCCACTCCGATCCATTTCTCGGGCCGCCAGCGTTTGCTTGCCCAGGCCGCTCCCGTATTGATGAGGATGAACGGTCTGCCGGGAGGGAGGCCCAGTCCCCCGGTCAAGACTCGGGCTTTTTCGATGAGCGGGTCCGGGATGACGAGAGGAAATTCGATGCGGTCGTCTTCGATCCCTATCGCGCGCAGCAGCGCCATGTTCTTGCGTATGACATGGTCTTCTTCGGGGACGGGTCCGAGCCGTTCCGTGTAGAAAAGGCCGGCCAACGGCTCCTTGAGGTTGGCGCGATCGAAGCCGATTCTCCTCCGGCTGCCGGAGAGCCGGGAAACGAAAGCCGATTTCAACAGACCCTGGAAGTCCAGCGCGACCTGGTCCCTGCTTCGAACGCGGCTCCTCCAACCGGGGCTTCCCAGGACGATGACCTCGTCGATTCCCCGGGTCAAGTCCAGAATGGCGCGCCCGTTCTTTCCGACTATCCAGGCGATCCGGGATTCGGGCTGGTGGCGGCGCAGCGCGGCCAGGGCGGGCAGAGTATGGATGATATCTCCCAACGAGCTGAGCCGGATGATGAGATAACGATCCATGGCGTCAGCCATTCCTCCGGGAAGCGATTCGTACGATGATGTCCGAAGCGTTCCTGATCTTGGGGCCGCCGGCGATGGCGATCGTTCCGCCGTAGGATTTGACCGTCGCCCGCTCCGGGACGGTTGCCCGAGTATAATCGGAACCTTTGGCGTGGACATGGGGTTTGAGGGCGAGCAGGATCCGTTCGACATTGGGCTCGGAAAAAATCGTGATGTAGTCGACGGGGGAGAAGGCGCTCAGGATTTCGGCCCGTTCCAGTTCGGAAAGGACGGGCCGGCCCCGGCCCTTGAGCCGGCGGACCGAGGCGTCGCTGTTGAGCGCGACGACAAGGATGTCGCCGTGTCGCCGCGCGCCCTCGAGATAGCGGACGTGTCCGGCGTGGATGAGGTCGAAGCAGCCGTTGGCCAGGACGATGCGAAGCCCATTCCTTTTGAGACGGCCGATGATCCGGCTGAGCTCGGACAGTGTTTTGAGCTTCTTGGGCTTCAAGGGCGTAGCGCGCCTCGGAGTTCTTCGGGGGAGACGGTCGCCGTCCCCTTCTTCATGACGACGAGTCCGCCCGCGGCGTTGGCGAGGAGGGCGGCCTGCCGGAAGCTCGCGCCGGCGGCCAGGGACAGGGCGAAGACGCTGATGACCGTATCGCCGGCTCCGGTCACGTCCACGATATCGGTCGTGCCCTGGACGGGGATGGACAGGACGGGCTTTCCTCTCTCGAAAAGGGCCATCCCCTTCGAGCCGCGGGTGATGAGCAGGGCGGGGGAGCGGAGTTTGTCGATAAGGTGCTTGCCCGCCTTCCGAAGAGAGGCCGGGTCGCCGCCGACCGGACGATTCAGGACGGCTTCGACTTCGGGTTCGTTGGGGGTCGCGACGGTCACGCCGGGAAAGCGGAGGAGGCGGAATCGGGAGTCGAGGCAGACGGGACGGCCGGCCCGCGAAAAAGCGGGAAGGGCCGACTTGAAGACGTCCTCCTGGACCGTCCGGTAATTATAGTCGGAGATGATCAGGGCGCTGCAGGTCCGGGCCAACCCGCGCAGGGAGGCGGTGAGCTTCCTCTTCAGCGGAGAGGCCTCGGGGACATAGGCTTCGCGGTCGATCCTCAAGATCTGCTGCTTGCGGGTGTTGTCCTCCCCGGCCAGAATCCGGGTCTTGATCGGCGTCGCGCTGCCTTTATCCCGGAAAAGGAAGGAAGCGCGGATACCCTGCTCCTTAAGGAGCCCCAGGATCCGGCCCGCCGCTTCGTCGTCGCCGAGGATTCCGACCGGAACCGGAGTCGCGCCCAGAGCCTTGAGGTTTTGAAGGGCGTTGCCGGCCCCGCCGAGCAGATACTCCCGGCTCCGGAAGGAGAGGATGAGCACAGGGGCTTCCCGCGAAATGCGGCGAGTGCTGCCGTAGATATACTCGTCCAGGATGTAGTCGCCCCAGACGGCGACTTTGCGGCCGTGGAACTTGTCGATGATCTTGAGGAGGGCGTCCGTGTCGTATGTCATGGGCGGATAGATAAAATTTTTATCAGAAACGAGCTAAAAAGGCAACCGCGATTTGGGGATTTGGGGACATGTGTCCCCAAATCGTTTCAAAGTTGCATGGAGGCGCGAAATCGCATATATTTTATGGGCTTCGACCGGGTGCCGGAGTGGCGGAACTGGCAGACGCGCTGGACTCAAAATCCTGGCTACCCTGAAGACGCTTTCCTCCCGAATTCCCCCTGAAAATAGCCTTAAATCATTGAATATCAGGCTGTTGACCTGTCTTAAATAGTCTTAGGTATTCTTAGGCAATTCCGTTTGAACACGTCACTAATCCCGTCAATATATTCTGCACAACTTTTGGTCACTTGAATAGAACTGTATAGCGGTACTACTATACCATCATGACCGGAAGGGGACGGAAGGGGAGCTTCAGCGCTCGGAGTAGGTTTTATTAGTGCCACGGAAACCAACTTCCTATGTTTTATGAATCAGTGGGGATTTATTATGAAAAAGTATAATTGTGTCTCTGGAAGGACAATTTTCGTTTGCCTTATTGCCTTATGCCTATCATCCTGTACGACAATCGACCCGAAACATACCAAAGACGAAACTGCTCCGATAACAAGAAAAGTTACATTTGAAGAAAATTTAGACAAGCTAATCGGCGAACTTACTTATAATCAAGCACTATTGACTTGGGGGGGAGCCCGCTTCTGTATTTAATGGAGATGAAATATTTCTTGCTACCTGGGGCGATTCAAAAAGCGGGAGGATGATTTTCCCAATATATAAGACGTGGTTTAATTTGCCCATTGAAAAAGGGTGGAAACTCCAGCTTTCCTTCAACAAAATCTCAAGAAGATTGATAAATTGGAAGTATGATAGGTGGTAATTGACCGGCTTGTCTTATTTTAGTGGTGCCCTGCCCCCCTCAAATCGGTCCAGGCATAATGCGAAAGCCCTTGGATACCCCCTCCAACGCCCTCTGGTCCGGGGGCACTCCGGATCCCCCGGATTATCAAGCTGAAGCAGGGGAGAGGGGAACCTCCAAAAGAGGGGAAGTGTGACTGAATTGTGACCGTTCCTTGGCAATCACAAGAGGCCGTGGGTTCAAGTCCTATCAACTGCACCACCCCCAGGTTTTCTCTCATTATACCTGGACTGATTTTCGGGGGGCAGGTCACTCGTGCCCGGCACCGCCCGCATCCTCAATAAAATTAAGAGAGAGGCTCTTCTCCCCAAAGCCGATTGTGACTAAATTGTAGCCGTCTTGTATAAGAGGCATTGGTAATCGGACTGTGGATCCGAAGGTTGGGGGTTCGAGACCCCTCACTCACCCCACCTGTTCTTCCTGTTTTCCCCTGGTGAATAAGAAAGTTAGGCTTTTTCCTATTTAGGCTCCGTTAGGCTAAGTTAAGCGAGTTTAGGCACAATCTGTGACATATTTGTGACATGGGGCGGAGTCTAGATTTCGATAGATCTGAGGACTTCGGCCTCACGGAGCTTTTCAATGATTTGTTCCGGCATAAACCGTACCCTGCTCATAATGACTCCTTCCTTTCAGGTCTTTTTCTCATTATGCCTGGATCGGTTTAAGGGGTGGCAGGTCAATCTTAAGGCCCCGGACTTATGATAACTCAGTCGTTCTCCATACTGGTCCTTGACATGGAATCAAGCTTGGGAATATCATCTTTTCGTACCGAGGGAGAGAGGTTCCGGGCTTAATGGGAGGGAAAGCCATCCCGTGCCAGAGGTCAATTTCTTTTCCTTTCTGCGCGATATAGAGAACGCTGCGATGAGCTGGGCTCGCGGGTCCCCGGGGGGAAAAGAAACCAAGAAATCAACGAACGTAGGGAGGGAATCATGACCGCCGAAAAGAAAAAAAGGAATCCGTTCATCGCCGCCCTTCTGTCTTTGCTCGTTCCTGGTCTCGGACAGATCTATAACGGGAAAGGTGTCCTTGGAATTATATTCTTTGTCTTCTCTGTCGCCCTACCTTTTCTTTGGGGATTGGCCGGCTGGCCGCGCCATTTTAGCGGGTTCATGGCGCTCGTCCTAGCCGTCTTTGTTTTCTGGTTGTTCGTTATCGTCCACGCCTTCATCCAAGCGCGCCGGGGGAGGGAAACCGAGCTCAAGAAATATCAAACACTCGGCGTCTATGTATTCTTTATCATCCTTTATCTCGGCTTGATGAATTTTCCGGCAAGGATTTGGATGACGTCTCTAGGCGTCTCACCGTACAAGTTTGCTACGGCCTCCATGATGCCGACTCTTCAAAAAGACGATTTCTTGATGACGGACCCAAAAGGCTTTAGCGACCAGGCGCCTAAGCGGGGGGATTTAGTCGTTTTCGAATATCCTCGAGATCCCACAAAGCAATTTCTCATGCGTGTCATCGCTCTTGAAGGCGAAACGGTCGAAATAAAAAATAAGCAAGTCTTTATCGGTAACGAACCCCTCCAGGAATCATACAAGGTCCACGAGGATATCGTCATAGACAACAGCCGGGACAACTTCGGCCCGCTTAAGATACCCGCTGGCCATTGTTTCGTTCTCGGAGATAATCGCGACAATAGCAACGACAGCCGCTACTGGGGAACTCTCCCTCTCGCCAATGTAAAAGGCAAAGCGCTCTATATTTATTGGGCGAAAGATAAAAAGAGGATCGGGCTGACGCTAAAATAAGCAACGGGAAGGTAGGTCCGGCGGGCGGAGACCCTGCCCCGAGACTGGTAAGGGGCCGGATGAGAAGGAGGGTTCGAAATGATTGATTTCATACTTGATGTCTTGGATGACTTGCTCGCTTTCTTCCCCTGGTCTAAGAGAAAAAAGGATCGCCGCAAGGAATGGTCGGGGACCGTCGAGGCCAAGAAGACCTGGACCCTCTCCGAGCACGCATATCTTGTAATTTTCCGGACCGATGATGGACAGAGGAAAAAAGTGCGCCTGGACAGGAAAGAGGATTTTGACATCTACGAGGAAGGCCGGAGATACATAAAGAAAGCGGGCGAGGACCTGCCGGACACCAAGCCGACAAACTGAATGCCCGGGCCCGGATCCCCGTTCGTGCCAGAGCACCGGGAGCCTCCGGATCCAAAGGGCGGAGGTTCGAATCCTCTCAGGCACGCCACATTCCCCCCCCTATTTTGTTGTCAAGCATTCTGATATAAACTAGTGATCAGCATTGGGAGGAGGTATCTGTGATGGACAAAGAAACCACTTCGCGGCGCATGGTCTATACCGCAACCGCAATCGCAATCGGAGTGGCCGCTTTGTGGGCTCTTTTGTTCGTGCCTCGACTGGCCGCGCATCCTGAGGCGATTGCCGACCGCGTCGATTCTTCTTCCAAGATATTTTTTACAATCCAATTGGTTGCGGTCGTTGTTTTGCTGGCCGTTGTCATTCTGAGCCGGCGCGGCGTCAGAATGCTCAGCGGCCCCCTTTATCTTGGGGCGCTCCTCTTATTTCTACATGACTTCATGGTGTTCCAACTTGCCGTCTATTCTCTGCAGTTCTATGAAGGATTCCACGCAGAGGCGATCTTGATGCTGGTCTGTATTGGAGCGAACCTGATCGCCGCAATTCTGGCAATCATATCGGGGAAGAAGTACCTGCAATTGGCAAAGGCACAGAGAGGGGAAGAGGACATCCTGAAATAGGGATAGGTCGTCGGCCTCCCTCCCGGATCCAAAGGTCGGAGGTTCGAATCCTTGCTTCCCAGCCAGATTAAATCCCCTGTTTCCCCCAGACAATCCAAGGATTCCAGCGTTTTCCTCTTAAGCACCTTTAGTCCGAAGTAGACGAGTTTTAGCACAATCTGTGGCACCGAAGTGACATGGGGAGAGGTCTGCCTAACCGCGAATCCTAAAAACTTGTGGACCGGAGCGTTCTATTTCTGAAGCTTTTTCCTCCCCGCAAAGATGAACAGAATTCCGCTCGCGACCGGGAAATGGATGAAGGCGATCCAAGTGAGGATTCCAAGAACACCCCCTGGGATCCCCCCCGGACTCAATAAGTTTGTGAAAAAAGGCCACACCATAAGGGCCCCAAAGACAATCAAGACGATTCCGCCGACGATCCTCGTCCGCCAGGCCACGTAAAGGCCCAAGAGAAAGCCGGCTCCAAGACCGATGCCCAGTGCATCGGGCTCCGAAACGATGGAGAATACGCCCGGAATCAAAGCCAGCACCGCAGCAAGGTATCTCATTGACTCCCTCCTACCTACTGTATCTATCTGATCTTACTGCTAACTCTGCGCTCGTTTCAATCCCCTCTTTCCCCCCACAATGAGAATCCTTCTCCCGTCCGATCGTCTATCCCTAATGAGGCGCGTTTCCGCGGTGAGCGTACCTGAGAGGATTCGAACCTCCGACCCGCTGCTTAGAAGGCAACCGGACTGCCTCCTTAACTGATGCGAGATGAAGACGTTATGGACATGCTACAAGAGAGTGTGCTCAGAATTGTGCACACGGACGGGCCCGAGAAAGTCTTCGTTCTCAGCGTTTTTGACTCTGCGAAGGAGGCCTTCGCGACCCGCTTAGCGGCTTCGGCAGCGGCCCCGCACGAAACAACCCCTGCTCAGCGGCCGGGATGAGGTTCGAGCGCTCCCACGTCCTAGATCTCTCTCTACCGGGCTTTGAGGCGGTTACGGGTAAAGCCAAATTCTGGGATTCCGCACCATACTTGACATCTATTCAGGCAGAACCTATATAGTTAATAGGTTCGAGGGGAAAATCAGGATCTGGACTGGCCGTCGGTCATCGCACGCGTAAAACGGCTTCTCAAGCACTCCTGCCGAGCCCACAATGCTGATGGGTTCAGATCATGATTGAACGTAGGTGAGGCAATCCGAATGTAGTTATCTCTCAATAAAGGAGGTTGGCATGGAAGCCCCGAAAAATAAATCATCCCGTTTGGCTTCCACGATTCGGTGGGTGGCGAGGATTCTGTGCATTCTGGCCACTGTCTTCATCGGCATGTGGGCTCTCGAGGCCGTTGAGGGGAAAGTCGGCCTCGGGCGGCAGATCCTCGGCTTTCTGATGGCGCCGCCCTTTTTGATGTCCGTCCTGCTGATCATCATCCTGATCATTGCCTGGAAGCGTGAGCTTGTCGGCGGCATCCTGATAGCGCTCATCGGGCTGGCGACTGCTGCGTACGTTTACATTTCCACTTACCACCGTCTTCTTCACATAGCCTCGAAAGGCTACCGGAGCGTCAGGACGGCCCAGGCCCTCAACTTCTCCGTCATGATTAGCCTGCCTCTCATCATCGTAGGCGTCCTCTTCATTATCAGTTACTTCCTGCATCGCCCCAAGAATCTGACGGCCCAGACCCCATAACTTTATTTCCCCGGGCACGACTTCCGGATGAGGATCGTGGCCTCGCCTGGGCCGCACCTTGGCGCCGGCAGTGAGACAGGACGAGCCAGGAGGGGAGTTCCGAGCTTCGAGGGACATGAGTCTGCCCGACGCTGAAAGGGGCTCTTCCCCCGTCTGTTAGGAGGTATGCGATATGAACGCTGTTTCGGACAGGCCTTCGGTTTCGTCGCTCCGTTGGGTTGCGCAAACTTTCGGCATGCTTATCGCGTTTGTGGCGCTCCTCGGGATTGTGGAAGCGATCACCGACTTAGCCTCGTACAAATCGGGGCGTACGATCCCTGGAAGGCGAAGTGGTCCTAATCAAAGTTGCATGGAGGCGCGAAATCGCATATATTTTATGGGCTTCGACCGGGTGCCGGAGTGGCGGAACTGGCAGACGCGCTGGACTCAAAATCCAGTCCGGGGCGACTCGGGTGTGGGTTCGATTCCCTCCTCCGGCACCATAATGGAGCCGATCGATGAGCGTTTGGATGACAGTCAGCCGGATCGCATC
>JALHUR010000284.1 GCA_022867325.1 Candidatus Aminicenantota bacterium
CGCCTGCGCGAACAGGACCTTGGCGATCTCCGGGAACTGCTGGGTCAGGGTCCGGTAGCGGATCTCGTTCTTAAGGAAGGCCTGGTAATCGAGCTTGGGCTCCTTGGAGTCGAGGATGAGCGGGTTCTTTCCTTCCTTGATGAGCTGCGGGTTGTAGCGGTAGAGGATCCAGTAGCCGGTGTCGACGGCCAGCTTTTCCTCGTTCTGAGTCTTGGACATGTCGATCCCGTGGTTGATGCAGGGCGAGTAGGCGATGATGAGCGAGGGGCCTTCGAAGGCCTCGGCTTCGAGGAAAGCCTTGATGCACTGGTTGGGATTGGCGCCCATGGCGACCGCGGCGACGTAGACGTAGCCGTAGGACATGGCCATCCGGCCCAGGTCCTTCTTCCCGGTCTTCTTGCCCAAGGCCGCGAACTTGGCTACCGAGCCGGTCGGGGTCGCCTTGGAGGCCTGGCCGCCCGTGTTCGAATAGACCTCGGTGTCCAGGACAAGCAGGTTGACGTTCCGGTTCATGGCCAGGACGTGGTCGAGCCCTCCGTAGCCGATGTCGTAGGCCCAGCCGTCGCCGCCGATGCACCAGACGCTCTTGTCGACGAGGTAGTCGGCGAACTCCTGGGTTTTCCCCAGGGCGGCTTTGAGCTCGGGCGTCCCGGCCTTGGCCAGGGCGCCGGGGAGCGCTTTCCGGACGGCTTGGGCGGCTGCTTGGGTTTCCAGGTCGGTCTTGGCCCAGGCGGCCTTCATCTTTTCGGCGGCCTGGGCGAAATCGGACGTCGTGCCGAGGGTGAGGGCTTTTTCGATGGCCTCGCGGAGCTGAACCCGGTGCGAATCGACGGCCAGCCGCATCCCGAACCCGTATTCGGCGTTGTCCTCGAACAGGGAGTTGGCCCAGCTTGGGCCGCGGCCGTCCTTATTCTTGCAGTAGGGCATGGTCGGGAAGGTCCCGCCGTAGATCGAGGAGCAGCCGGTCGCGTTGGCGATGATCATCCGGTCGCCGAAGAACTGGGTCGCCAGCTTGACGTAGGGCGTCTCCCCGCAGCCGGCGCAAGCGCCGCTGAACTCGAAGTAGGGCATCAGGAGCTGGCTGCCCTTGACCGTGTCGCGCCGCGTCCCGTCCGTGACGTTGGAGGGCAGGGCTTCGAAAAAAGCTTCGTTGGCGCGCTGGCCGGCTTCCCGCGCCTCTTCGATCGGCTGGAAAGCGAGCGCTTTCGTTTTGGCCAGACAGCTCTCGATGCAGCTCCCGCAGCCCTGGCAGTCTTCGACATAGACCTGGACGCGGTAGGCGAGGTCCCGGTCGTTCTTGGCGTTGGACTTGAGGGTCGCGAAGGTGGCCGGGGCTCCCTTGAGGTCGGCCGGGGCGATCTGGTTGGCCCGAATCGCGGCGTGGGGACAGACGAGCGAACACTGGTTGCACTGGATGCAGTTTTCGGGGATCCACTTGGGAACCGAGGGCGCGATTCCCCGCTTTTCGAGCCTGGTCGTGCCGGTCGGTACCCGGCCGTCGTCGGGCATCTTGGAGACGGGGATGGTATCCCCCTTGAAATGCATGATTGGATCGATGATGCCCTTGGTGAACGCGTCGGACTTGTCCGGGACGAGCTTGGGGACCGGCGCCGATTTCGTGATCTTGGACGGGACCGGGACCTGCTCGAGGGCCGCGGCCGCCCTGTCGACGGCCGCCCAGTTCATCTTGACGACCTCCTCCCCTTTTTTAATGAAGCTCTTGTGGATCGCCTTCGTGATCAGGTCGATCGACTCCTTCTCGGGCAGGACGCCGGAGATCTTGAAGAAGCAGGCCTGCATCAGGGTGTTGATCCGGCCGCCCAGGCCGAGCTCCTGCGCGATCTTGAGGGCGTCGACGTTGTAGACCTTGATCTTCTTGTCGATGATCGTCCGCTGCATGTCCTCGGTCAGGTTCTCGAAGACCTCGTCGGTCTTCCAGCTCGAATTGATCAGGAAGGTCCCTCCCTCGCGGATGCCCTCGAGGATATCGTAGCGTCCGATGTAGGACGGCTTATGGAGGGCGACGAAGGTCGGCTTATTGACGAGGTACTGGGACTGAATGGGGTTCTTCCCGAACCGAAGATGGGAGATGGTGACCCCGCCCGATTTCTTGGAGTCGTACTGGAAATAGCCCTGGGCGTAGAAGTCCGTGTTCTCGCCGATGATCTTGATCGAGTTCTTGTTGGCGCCGACCGTTCCGTCCGAGCCGTAGCCCCAGAACTTGCAGCTGACGACGCCAGCCGGCGCGGCGTCGACCTGGGGGCCGAGGCGGAGCGAAAGGCCGGTCACGTCGTCCTCGATTCCGACCGTAAAGTCGTGCTTGCAGGCGCCGTCGAGATGGTCGTAGACGGCTTTGACCATGGTCGGGGTGAATTCCTTGGAGGACAGGCCGTAGCGGCCGCCGACGACCTTGACGTTCCGTCCCGACAGGGCCACCGCCACGTCCAGGTAAAGCGGCTCGCCCAGCGAGCCGGGCTCCTTGGTCCGGTCGAGGACGGCGATTTTCTTGACGGTCGCGGGAATGGCCGCGGCCAGGGCCTTGGCGTCGAACGGACGGTAAAGCCGGACTTTGACCGCTCCGAGCTTGGCGCCCTGTTTGTTGAGAGTGCCGATCGTTTCCTCGATGGTCTCGGAGCCGGACCCCATGGCGATGACAACCTTGTCCGCGTCCGGAGCGCCGACGTAGTCGTAGAGCTTGTAGGAACGGCCCAGCGTTTTGGCGACCTTGTCCATGTAGTCCTGGACGATGCCGGGCGTGGCGTTATAGTATTTGTTGATCGTTTCCCGGCCCTGGAAGTAGACGTCGGGATTCTGCTGGCCGACTTTCATCATCGGCTTCTCGGGATTGAGGGCCTGCCCCCGCAGGTTCGCCAGGTACTGCGGCTCGAAGAGCGAAGCCAGGGTCTCGTAAGGGACGAGGTCGATCTTTTGGACCTCGCTCGAAGTCCGGAAGCCGTCGAAGAAGAACAGGAAGGGGATCTTGGACTTGAGGGACGCCAGGAAGCTCACGATGGCCAGGTCCTGGCACTCCTGGACCGAACCGGCCGCCAGCAGGGCGAATCCCGTGTTGCGGGCCGCCATGACATCGGAATGGTCGCCGAAGATCGACAGGGACTGGCAGGCGAGCGATCGGGCCGAGACGAGAAAGACGGTGGGCAGTAGCTCGCCCGCGATCTTGTGCATGTTGGGAAGCATCAGCATCAGCCCCTGGGACGCCGTGAAAGTCGTCGTCAAGGCTCCCGTCGAGAGGCTGCCGTGAACGGCGCCCGCGGCGCCCCCCTCGGACTGCATCTCGATGACGTTGACGGGGTGGCCGAAAATGTTCTTGCGGCCGTCGGCGGCCCACTGGTCCGCCATCTCCCCCATCGAGGAGGAGGGCGTGATCGGGTAAATGGCCGCTACTTCCGAATAGGCGTAGGCGACGTGTGTCGCGGCTTCGTTGCCGTCGACGGCATTAAAATGCTTGCTCATCTGTATTACTCCTTGGATGGCAGAGTCATTAAACCAAACATTTTATTATGCTCTTTTCGGGGAAATATTCAACAATAAAAACTTAAAAACCGGCCTAGTCTTTGAGCTCGGTCCGTCCTTCCAAGGATTTCTTGATGGTCACCTGGTCGGCAAAGTCGAGGTCCGAGCCGACCGGGAGCCCCATGGCCAAGCGGGTCAGCTTGGCCCCCGAATCCTTGAGAAAGCGGACGAGAAACAAGGCGGTGGCCTCGCCCTCGACCGTCGGGTTGGTGGCCAGGATGATTTCGCGGAATCGGCCGGCCTTCACCCTCTCCACGAGGCGGTCGACCCTGAGCTCGTCCGGGCCGATGCCCTTGAGCGGCGCGAAGGCGCCGAGCAGGACGTAATACCGACCGTGGAAGACGCCGGTTTTTTCGATCGAGGCGATGTTGAAGGGCTCCTCGACGACGCACAGGACGTCGTCGCTCCGGGAGGGGTCCGTGCAGATCGAGCAGGGATCGACGTGGGTGATGTTGTTGCAGCTTGAGCAGTAGAAAACGGACCGTTTGGCGTCGCGGATGGCTTCGGCCAGCCGGTCGCCGTCCTCGGCCGGCAGGCCCAGAATGTGGAACGCGATCCGCTGGGCGGTCTTGGCGCCGATGCCGGGGATCCGGTGGAGCTCCTCGATGAGACGGTGGAGCGGCTCGGCGAACTCGAACATCCGAACAGCCCCGGGATCTTGAGGCCTGCGCCCATGCTTCCCCGCCGCCGGGCCATTTCCTCGTCGGCCTTGGCGGCCGCGTCGTGGACGGCGGCCACGATCAGATCCTGGAGCATTTCGACGTCGTCGCGGTTGACGACCTCGGGGTCCAGGCGGATCGCGACGATATTTTTATGGCCGTCCAGGGTGACCGCGACCATCCCCCCGCCGCTCGTCCCCTCGAGCCGAAGCTCGGCCAGCTCCCTCTGCATATTATCCTGCATCTCCTTGGCTGTTTGGAGTATCTTCTGGAGTTGTCCCAGGTTCTTCATGTCAGTCCTCCTCCTCGGGTTTGGTCATGGGCTCGACGGCGACAACCTGGGCCTTGAAGGTCGCGTCGAAGGTTTTGAAAGACGGGTCGTTGAGGGCCGCCTCGATGTCGCGGGTCTTACGGATCCGGTCGCTCCCTGTGTCGCGGACCTGAGCGGGCCCGGCCGGGACGCGCTCTTGCGGCGGGGAGGCGGAGGGCGGAGGACTCGACGGCGTCTGGGGCCGCGGCGCTTCGAAATCGGGAGGGGCGGCCCGCCGCGTCTCGGCGGACGGGATATGTTCGCGGGGCCCGGGGCCGGCCGCGTCCCGGGGAGCCGGGGTTGAAGGCCCGGGCCCGGCGACGCCCAGCTCTTTCTTAAGCCGCTCCACTTCCTCGAGCATCTCCACCAGCGGCACGATTCTCCGGAAATGGCTGAGGCGGACCAGGGCCGACTCGAAGCTGATCCGGGGGTGGGACGAAAACTTGAGGGCGGCCTCGCCCTGCTGGAGGGCGACGAGGTAGCGAAGGAGGTCCTCCACGCCGGCCTTTTCGGCCTCGGCCTTGAGCAGCGCCAATTCCTCTTCGCCCAAGGGGAGGAGGTCGCGCGGGTCGGGGACGATCCGGACTAGGAGCAGGTTTCTAAAATGTTGAATGAGATCCTTGTAGAAAGCCCTGAGGTCGTACCCCCGGTCGATGACGGTCTCGACGAGCGGGAAGATCCGATCGGCGCTCTCGCCGATGATGGCCGTCGAAAACTCCAGGAGGAAGCGGCGGTCGATGACCCCCAGGATTTCCTTGAGGGCCTCGTCCCCGACCTCGTTTCCGCAGAAGGCGACGGCCTGGTCGAGGAGGCTCTCGGCGTCGCGGAGGCTTCCCTCCGAGGCCTCGGCGATGAGGTGGAGCCCGGCCGGCGAGATCACGATCCCCTCCCGGGCGGCGATCGAGGCCAGATGGTCGGCCATCTCCTTCTGGGCGATCTTGCGGAACTCGAAGTGCTGACAGCGGGAGACGATCGTCGGCGGGACTTTGTGGAATTCGGTCGTGGCGAAAATGAAGACGGTCGATGGAGGCGGCTCCTCGAGGGTTTTGAGAAGCGCGTTGAAGGCGGGTCCGGTGACCTGGTGGACCTCGTCTATGATGATGACCTTGGACCGGCTCTGCATGGGCTTGTAACGGACGGCCTCGCGAAGCTGGCGGATGTCGTCGATGCCGCGGTTCGAGGCGCCGTCGATCTCGAGGACGTCGAGGGCGCGATCCTCGTTGACGGCCGTGCACGATTCGCAGACATTGCAAGGGGTCGGCGTCGGGCCGTTGATGCAGTTGAGGGCCTTGGCCAGGATCCGGGCCGCCGTCGTCTTCCCGACGCCCCTCATCCCGGAGAAGATGTAGGCCTGGGCGATCCGGTTGGTTTTGATCGCGTTCTGGAGGGTCTGCACGATCGGTTTCTGGCCGACCACTTCCTCGAAGGTCATGGGCCTGTATTTGCGGGCGAAAATTTCGTAGGGCATCGGACATTGACTCCGGGTTGGAGAGTTATCTTAGCACATTTCCCGCCCAAATCAAAAAAGGAGCCAGGGGGATTGAGATAGCTCAGGTAACGTTATAATATGGAAAACGCTACGGAGCCACAGGTCAAATAAGTTCAAGCTCTGATAGCGACTATTCCACTATTAAGTACAGCTCCAACGGCAAACAACTCTGGGTCAAAAGGTACAAAGGGCCCAGGAAAAATCCCGATAATTCCGATTTGGAACGGGCTATTGCTGTGGACGGATCGGGTGTCGTCACCAAGGCTGAGGCTATCGGGGGAGCAAAAATAGCAGCCGAGAGGAGTCGGACGTGCAGATCGACTTTAGCTTATTAAACTCGAGGAAGGCGGGCTTTCGGAACCATACAAGAGCCGATGAAGGAGGGAGGTGTTATGAGAAAAACATTCCAATAGGGTCTCAACCTGGCGCGTTCAAGCGATGCTTGACATCGGCTTTCAAACGGCACTATCATTCCGACAAAGACGGGAATACAGTTGATATTATTTTAGTCGGGGAAGGAGACTTTTTCACTTCAGAATTCATGATCTAAAAAAGCGACGATGCATTAAGGAGGGATGAGATGAAGAAACGAGTTTGGATGGCAGTCGGATTGCTTCTGGCTGCCGCTCCCCTGCCGATTCTCCTGGGAGAAGGGCACGGCCTCCCGCCGGCGGAGAAGTGGGTGGCGAGATACAACGGTCCGGACAACGGCGCGGATTTCGCACTGGATATCGCCGTGGACGGCTCGGGAAATGTCTATGTCACCGGGTATAGCTTGGTTTCAGGCACCAATTACGACTACGCCACCATCAAATACAATACGAACGGCAAACAGCTCTGGGTCAGAAGGTACGACGGGCCCGGTCACGGCGAGGATAAAGCCACGGACATCGCAGTGGACGGCTCGGGGAATGTTTATGTCACCGGATGGAGCTTGGTCTCTGCCAACAATTACGACTACGCTACCATCAAGTACAATACAAACGGCAAACAGCTCTGGGTCAGAAGGTTCAACGGGCCCAGTCACGGCAATGATTATGGAACGGACATTGCGGTGGACAGCTCGGGAAACGTCTATGTCACCGGAGGGAGCTTCTATTCAGATACCGGCCAAGACTTTGTCACCATCAAGTACAATCCAAGCGGCAAGCAGCTCTGGGTCCAAAGGTACGGCACGCCGGGCAACAAGAGTGATTGGGCATACTATATTGCCGTGGACGGCTCGGGGAATGTCTTTATCTCCGGAGCAAGCTCGGTTACGTCCCTCGAGATAGACTGCGTCTCCATTAAGTACGATACAAACGGCAAGCAGCTCTGGGTCCAAAGGTACGGCACGCCGGGCGAGACCTACAATAGCCCCGTGGATATTGCCGTGGATGGGGCGGGCAACATCTGTATTCTCGTAAATAGCCGACAAGCTCCCGGGTCCGATTATAACTATGCCACGATCAAGTACAACGCAAACGGCGAACAGCTCTGGGCCAAAAGGTACAATGGAACGGGCAAAAGCCTAGATGCACCTCGGGGCCTTGCCGTGGACGGCGCGGGCAATGTTTATGTCACCGGAGTTAGCTATGGCGTCAATACCATTCAGGACTTCGCCACCATTAAATATAGCTCAAACGGCAAGCAGCTCTGGGTCGCCAGATACACCAGGTCCGATAGCAGCAGTGATTGGGCAGAAGCCATTGCCGTGGACCGTTCCGGCAATATCTATGTCACGGGAGCCAGTACGATTTCAGGCTCTAATTCCGCCGATTACGATATCGTCACCATCAAATATACCGCTAAAGGCAAACAGATCTGGGTCAAAAAATACAACGGGCCCGGTCATGGCTATGACAGTTCAAACGCCATTGCCGTGGACGGTTCGGGCAATGTCTATGTCACCGGTGAGAGCCTCGGTTCAGGTACCTCTATCGACTACGCTACCATAAAGTATTGACAATTATGCCGATTGAGCTCATCGGCACAAAGACATCGGGCCCTGGGCATGGTCAGGGTGGACTTGACCGCGGCTGCCGGCCTGCACTAATATTTCGATAAAGTCAGGACCTTGGATAACAGTTTTCCTGAAAGCTGAAGTCGTTTTTTTCGCGGAGGGTACTTTGATCTCAAGCGACGACGCCTTAAGGAAGGACGGAATGAAAAAACGGGTTTGGATGGCCATCGGATTAATCTCGGCCGCCGCTCCCCTGCAGATTCTCCTGGGAGAAGGGCACGGCCTCCCGCCGGCGGAGAAGTGGGTGGCGAGGTACAACGGGCCGGGCAACGACGAAGACAGCTCGCTGGCCTTAGCCGTGGACAAATCCGGCAATGTCTCTAGCACCGGAGAAAGCTTTGGGAAGCAAACCGGCGTCGACTTTGCGACTGTCAAGTATAGTCCCAATGGCAAACAGCTTTAGGCAAAAAGAAACAACGGGCTAGGTCAGAGCCCGGCAGACGGCGCCATGGATATTGCCGTGGATGGTTCGGGCAATGTTTATATTACCAGATACAATAGTCCCCGCTCCTCTCGGCCGCCGCGAGCGCGACCTGCTCAAAGACATGGGACGGTGGAGGCTTCTCAGCCACGAACGTCAACTTCTTTTATCATGCCCCGCGCTTGGGACAGAGCATGCGGTCGACTTCATAAAGCGGCAAGGCCCGCCTTCGGTCACCAGGAAGTGGAGGTGCGGGTGTCATGTTAAGCGTTGCGTAATGTGAAGTAGCGGACGTACCTCCCACGCAAGTCTTGTTGATACTGCACATCCGGGTCCGACATCCCTCTTGTTCTCCACATAAGGGGTGAAAATTGATGCGGTCTCCGAAAGTCTGAATGGCCGCGACGACGCCAGGCGTAAGCGCGCTCCCGGTCACAACCTCGAAATATCGGGTCAAGGCCCGGAGGGCCAAGCGGCAAATATCTCCAAGCAGTTTCCGCTTGAGCTTGAAGAAAATCCGCAGCATCTTGGGAATCGTGAAGACGACCTGGCGGTGGGGCACGTCCAGGAGAAGCGTCTCTCGCATCCACTCGCCCCACTCCTCAAGGCGTTTGGCGTGGCATGACGGGCAGAATCCCCTGGTGCGGCAGGAGAACATAACGAACCGCTCCGCACCGCAGTCCGGACACCGGATGCGGGCAGCGCTTCGCAGTCCTCATGAGCCGGCTTCGGTTCATGAGGGCAGCGCTTCGCAGTCCTCATGAAACGGCTTCGGTTCATGAGGGCAAAGCCGCAACGGGGGTTGCCGCAGTCGAGGTACTTCTCCACGACCTCTTTGACGATCGGCCGAAAATAGCCATACTCCCCCTCGAAACGGCCCTCATACTCCGCAACGAACCGCTCGAAATGATGAAATAATACCCGGTAGTGGACGGTCCGCTCCGGATGCCTGGGACGATACATTCCCGCCATGACGGGAAAATAGCCTCAAGAAACGGGCCAACGTCATGGATACGACAGCGTCTCCCTGAATAGACGCCAAGAGGCCTGGCGCGGACGGGGAAATCAATCCAAAAAACGTCAACCGGCGTTGATGCTCGACCCGGAGAATGGAAACGGCCGGGGACGACCCCTTCACCTATGCAACCTAACACATTGACGGCCATTAAAATTGCCAAAACCGTTGGCTGAAGAAGCGCTTTTCCGTGATTCCGGATCGGGTCAAAACCCTTTTTTGCGCCACCCAATATAAAAAACCGAAGTCCTGTGGCGAAAAGAATCCGCCCAAGATGACAAAAAAATTCTTTCCTGCTCTCGACCCATCTTTTCGTCGTTCGCTATCCTCTAATCGATAAGCCTCGCTTTCTTATATTCTCCAGAACAAAAGGATAAGGCTCCAGGCACTCAAGCTCCAGCTCAGCCATAATTTCGTTCTCCCGGAAAGTTTTTTTTAATTCGTTGATTTCCGCTTTGCTGAAGAGGTCCTCCATCACCGCCGGCCAGGCGCGGATGCCCCGGCTCGCCAAATTTTTGATTGCCAGCAACGGATAGGTGAAGAACTCTCTCCGAACGCCGGCTATTTTCTCGAAGGAAGCGGGATCGACGCCCTTTCTGGCGATCCTGACCAGAAGATTCCAGAATTTCAGTTGATCTGCGAGGTCCTCTCGATATCCCAGCATCAAGCCGTTTGTTTCGAGGATGAACTTCGAGTGAGGGGATTCTTGAAAAACAATCCCGATGACCTTGACGAGATGCCGGAAGGATGCTTCGCCTAAAATGGGCTCAGAGCCTGTGATTCGAAAGAGATGAAAATTGCGGCGGCGGGAAATTTCCAGCAGCTTATCGGCTACGTCCTCGGGTGAATAGAAATTCCCAAAGCGCGAGGGATTCTCATTCCGGCTGTGATTCCAGCAATAGGCGCAGAGAAAAGAACAGCCGATCGCATCGCCGGTGGCGATTCCTCCGTAGTAGGGAGCGGCACGGAATTTGTAAAACAGCCGGCTCTCCCCCCTCATCACCATCTTCTCGGCTTCTTCCGACCGCCGGATGGGATCAAACGGAAGGCTTAAGGCCACGCCTCTTTCTCCAAGTCCTGATGTTGGCATGAAGTGAAGCTGCGAGGGCGCCGAGGAGCAAAATCAGCGTAAAAATATCCACGATCTTTTGCTTAACGTCCCAGCCAGTGAAAGAGTCGACCAAGAATTTCGTATAAGAACTGGGCATATCGCGGATGCCCAATTTGGCTCTCACCTGCCAATGCCAATCCGTGCTTGGGCAGTAGCCATAGCCATACCAGATGCCGAGGATAAACCAAGAAAAGGCCGTCAGGAGAATGATCGCGAGATTGACCAGCCTCGTCTTCTTCCAGGCCCAGCCGAAGAGAATGAGGGCGATTAAGGTGGAATGGAAAACAAAAAAAAACTTGTCCAGAAAGGCATACATGAAACGCGCTTGACCCTATTTTCTAGCGAAAAATCAATTTTGTCAAATGGGAAAGGTGAGAGCATGGAGATCCTTCCATCCCCAGAATCGGTGTTGGAGTTCCTGGCTCACTTTTTGATTCCACTCTCTTGCCATGCCAGGAGTCTATTGTCCCCGTCATTCCGAACGCACCGTCCTCTACCTGCTCTCCCAAGCCGTCCTTGACATTGTTTGAGGTAAACATCATGCAGACCGCTCAGAAGCAAGCAACGAGAACGTTCCCTCGAAAATTACCGCACCTTCCTTCCCAGATCAACGCCCTGCCTCTGCCTCACCTCAGGGGATGGGTGGCGACGCGCCGAAGCTTCCGGCACCGCGGATCACGGCAGTCACTTCGGAGTCCCCGCTTTTCTGCGAGGGTGATCCCCATCAAGCCCACGATGATGTCGTTGGCCACCGCGGAGACCAGGAAGAGGAGGAGCCGGATCATGTACTTGCCCACCCGCTCGGCCTCCGGCTTAGTCTTGGCCCTCACCAGGCTATGGACCGAGAATCCCGTGTGCTGCCAGGACAGCAAACGTTCCGCCCATTCCGAGCTGACAAGCTCCTTCCCGACGAGAAACGCCAGGACCTCCCGGGCGAAGATCTCCGCCAGCCGCGCGTCGTCCATCCGCGGGATCTGATGGGATACCCCCGTCTACCCCGCCCTCAAAGATCCCCAAGCAGTTTCCGCTTGAACTTGAAGAAAATCCGCAGCATCTTGGGAATCGTGAAGACGACCTGGCGGTGGGGCACGTCCAGGAGAAGCGTCTCCCGCATCCACTCGCCCCACTCCTCAAGGCGTTTGGCGTGGCATGACGGGCAGAATCCCCTGGTGCAGCAGGAGAACAGCGGTCATTGACTTCGCCGCCAGCCGGCGATATATTCCTGACAATGCCTAAGATAGCAACGGTTTTTTTATATGCCTCTCTAACCGGTTTTTCTTTGATTCTTGGTGTGATAATAGGAACCATCCTAAAAATCAGCCAGAAAGTCATCGCGGCCATAATGGCTTTTGGCTCCGGCGTTTTAATATGCGCTTTGACTTTCGGGCTGATGGAGGAAGCATTCAAACATGGAGGGTTTGATGCGATCATTATAGGGTTTTTATTGGGAGGCCTGGTTTTCATCTCCGGGGATTTCCTGATTCACAGAATCGGCGGAAGAAACCATAAACGCAAGGCGCATTCTAAGTCGACAAGAGAAACGAACGGCAAGGCCATCGTCCTGGGCTCTCTCCTTGACGGGGTCCCTGAATCGATAGCTTTAGGCGTTGCTCTTCTTAGCAAAAATGGAATTGGGTTGTTAATGCTCGTTGCGATTTTTCTGTCGAACCTTCCTGAAAGCCTATCCTCCATAGACGATCTGCGAAAAGAGGGCCTTTCCAAACAGCGCATTTACCTGTCATGGTCAATAGTCAGCCTATGTGTCACATCGAGTGTCGTTTTAAGTTTCCTGTTCCTGGAAAAGCTAGACCTAAATGCTCTCGGCATCATCGAGTCTTTCGCATCCGGGGCGATCCTGGCCATGCTTGCAGACAGCATGATGCCCGAAGCTTATGAGGACGGTGGATTTCTGATCGGGTTCTTAACGATGTTGGGATTCTTGACGGCTTTCATTCTTTCAAAATTATAATTTCATCCAAAATGGAAAGACAATACTGCCGGCGAGGCCGGCGCAGGGACTCGGTATAGAGATCCGCCGGACATTAAACGTAGCCTTCCAGGAATATTTGATAGCCGCTGAGGAGAGTGCGGACTATTTTTGATCATCTCATAATCACGGGGAACGGGAGTCTTTCATCGACCCTCTTCTGGGCCGACCCGAAGGATTGTTGACACCGCCGCCCGGCCGGCGATATATTCAAGGCGTGGTCGAGGCGTTTGCCAAGACGAGATAGCGTCGATCAGGAGCAGGATGGAATAAAGAATCATGCCCGAAAACTTGATAGAGCGTTACTTGACCGATATGGGGGAAATCCGGCGTTCAAGGTCTAACGTAGCGGAGACCTCGTTCTATCCGGCATTAGAACGGCTGCTCTCAGACATCGGGAAAAATCTTTCCCCCAAGGTCAAATGCGTCATCAACCTGGCCAACCGAGGTGCCGGACTGCCCGACGGTGGCCTATTCTCCGCCGAGCAATTCCGCCGCAAGACACGCGACGAGGATGCCAAAGAGAATCCCTTCCTTGTTCAGAACCCGTCGCGCGGCGTGATCGAAGCCAAGCCTCCGGCTGAAGATGTCCGCCGAGTGGCGGGGACCGAGCAGGTGGAGAGATACTGGAAGCGCTACGGCATGGTGCTCGTTACCAATTTCCGCGCCTTTGTCCTCGTCGGCCAAGGCCCTACAGGGAAGCCGTGCGTACTGGAATCCTTCACCCTGGCTGAGTCCGAGAGCGAATTCTGGCAACTGACCGCCCATCCTCGCCTGGCGGCGGAGGAGCACGGCGAACGCATGCTGGAGTATCTGAAACGTGTGCTGCTGCTCAACGCCCCGCTTTCTGCTCCTCAAGACGTGGCAGGTATTCTCGCCTCTTACGCTCACGACGCGCGACTTCGCATCGAAAAGGCTGACCTCCCGGCCCTGAAGACCCTTCGGCAGGCACTCGAGGATGCCCTCGGCCTGCGTTTCGAGGGCGATAAGGGCGAGCATTTCTTCCGTTCGACTCTCATTCAAACCCTCTTTTATGGAGTCTTCTCGGCGTGGGTCCTGTGGGCGCGACGACGCGACGCAAAATCCAACGAAAAAACCGGCTTTGCAGATGCACTCCGCGAGGCCGGGGCGCCGTACGTCGTCGTCGGCGGCTTCGACTGGCGTCTCGCTCCCTATCTATTGCGCGTTCCTATGCTCCGCGCTCTTTTCATTCAAGTCGCCGACCCCGCCCATCTCGGCGCATTAGGCCTGATCGAAGTCCTCGATTGGACCGCCGCCACCCTCAATCGCGTGAACCGCGCCGAGTTCTTCAGGTCCTTCGACGAGGGGCACGCTGTTCAGTACTTCTACGAGCCCTTCTTGCAAGCGTTCGATCCAGAACTGCGCAAGGAACTCGGAGTCTGGTATACGCCCGAGGAGATCGTCCGTTACCAGGTCGAACGCGTGGACGCCGTCCTTCGGTCCGAACTTGGCCTCGCCGACGGACTCGCGGACCCGAAAGTAGTCGTCCTCGACCCCTGTTGCGGCACCGGCACCTATCTACGAGCCGTCCTCCGCCGTATTGCCGTCACTCTGCACGATAAAGGCGGCGACGCCCTGGTCGCGAACGATCTCAAGAAAGCGGCCATGGAGCGCGTCTTCGGGTTCGAGATTCTGCCCGCGCCATTTGTCATTGCGCATCTCCAACTCGGTCTGCAACTCGAAACCCTCGGCGCGCCGTTGAGCGATCGAAGCGATCCGCCGGAACGCGCCGGGGTCTATCTGACCAACGCTCTCACCGGCTGGGAACCTCCCAAGGAAAAGCAGAAAAAGATTGTCTTCCCCGGTTTCGACGACGAACGCGACGCTGCCGGCAATGTGAAGCAGGAAAAGCCCATCCTCGTCATCCTCGGCAACCCGCCCTACAACGCCTTCGCCGGCGTTAGTCCCGAGGAAGAGCACGGCCTTGTCGAACCTTACAAGAAGGGCCTGATCTCCGAGTGGGGCATCAAAAAGTTCAACCTCGACGACCTATATATCCGCTTTTTCCGCCTCGCCGAGAAACGCATCGCCGAACACGGCGGGCGGGGCGTGGTGTCGTTCATCTCGAATTTCTCTTATCTGGGCGATCCCTCGTTCGTAATTGCGCGGCAACGGTTTCTTGAGGAGTTTGATGCGATTTGGCTTGACTGTATGAATGGCGACAGCCGCGAAACCGGCAAGTTGACGCCAGAAGGCAAACCCGATCCGTCCGTTTTCTCAACGGAATGGAACCGCGAAGGGATTCGCGTGGGCACAGCCATTGGGTTGCTCGTCAAAAGAGGACGCACGCGCGAACGGGATACCCGGGTCCGTTTTCGTCACTTTTGGGGCACCACGAAACGAGCCGATCTCCTCGCCAGCCTCGACGCCAAGAACTTCGATGCGCAATACGAAAGCGCGACACCTAACAAGCCAAACTGGCACTCCTTCCGTCCCGGGAAAGTATCGCCCGAGTTTGCGGCATGGCCCAACCTCGATGATCTTCGTGGCCTCCCCCCAACACTGGGAATTCTGGACAATCGTCAGGAAGCACTTATCTGCCCAGACAGGGAAAGACTCCTCGCCCGCGTTGCTAAGTATTTTGATTCACAGGCCAGTTGGGAGGAACTGGAGACGGTGATTCCTGAACTTGTCAGGGATTACGCAAGATTTGATGCCCGCCAAGCACGCGCCAAGTTGCTTAGCACGGAACCGTTCAGGATGGAGAACATCCGCCGCGTGTTCATGCGCCCGATGGATAATCGCTGGTGCTACTACACAGCCATCAGACCCATCTGGACAGAGACGCGGCCAACTTATGTTCAATAGTGTTGGCCCGGTAATACAACCCTAGTATCACGTCGCAGAGGGATCGCCGATCCAGAGGGCCCGCCATTCTTCTTTGCTTCCATTCTGGGCATGCAACATGCGATGCATACGGATGCCTACTATATCCCTCTTCGTTTGGCATCGATAGGGACAGACCGCCGGGCTGGCCGCGACGCGCACGGCGATCGCGCCTTACCAGGTACGGAAATGGAATCGGAAAAGATCGTTGCCAACCTCTCTCCTTCCGCCCGCGCGTATTTGGCATCGCTCGGTTTTCCCGACCCGGACACCGACCAAGAGACCGCCGAACTGATCTGGTATCACGCGCTGGCCATCGGCTATTCGCCCGCGTATCTAACCAAGAATGCAGACGGTATCCGGCAGGACTGGCCGAGGCTTCCGCTGCCGAAGGCGAAGGACCTACTGCTCGCCTCCGCGACACTTGGGCGGCAAGTGGCGGTATTGCTGGACACGGAAGCGCCGGTTCCCGGCGTAACAGCAGGAAAGATTCGGGACGACTTAAAGAGCATCGCGGTCTTCCAGCGCGTGGACGGGAAACCGGCGAAACCCGAGTCCGGAGATCTTAACCTAACCGCCGGTTGGGGCCACGGCGGCAAGGGTGGCATCGTCATGCCGGGCAAAGGGAAACTCATCCGACGGAACAAAGGCGCATACGACATTTATCTCAACGAAAACGCATGTTGGCGGGACATACCCGAGACGGTATGGGACTACACCATCGGCGGCTACCAGGTCATCAAAAAGTGGCTCTCCTATCGCGAAAAGCCCCTGCTGGGCCGCGGCCTGACGCCGGACGAAGTCCGCTATGTCACTGAAATGACGCGCCGCCTAGCTGCCATAGTTGCCTTGCAGGCATCCTTGGACGACAACTACCGGAAAGTTATCAAAGCAACGTATTAGTGGCCTAAGAATTGATGACATCGAAAAATCGCATGGAACGCTATGGTGCGTTCCGCCCCTCCCGGCCCGCATCCGGGAAATCGATTTCCTTCGCGGCCTGTCGATCATCCTGATGGTGTTTTACCATGCGCTGTATGATCTGACCGCACCGGCCTAAAAATCACAGACTCCTACTCCCTATGATCACGAAAGATTAGAAATAGTCCCCGCCCTCCTCGGCCTCCAGCAGGGCGACCTGCTCGAAGACATGGGACGGCGGGGGCTTCGCCGCCGCAAACGTCAGCTTCAGGTGATCGATGAATGTGGGCGTTGGCGTACAGCCCGTAGTAACGAACCATGACCTGACCCTTGTCAGGGATATGAGAGGTCACCCGGGCGATGAACTCCAGATAATCCATCGTCTCCCGCTCCGCGCCGTCCCGGCCCCAGCGATAACCGACCTTGCCCTTGGGTTCCAGAAACGTCAGCCGCTCCTCAGAAGCTCCTTGCGGACAAGATCGGCCAGCACCTCCCGGGCGAAGATCTCCGCCAGCCGCGAGTCGTCGATCCGCGGGATCTTATGGAAGACGCCCGCCCCATCCACGCCGCCCTCGGTCACCAGGAAATGGAGGTGGGGGTGAAACAGGAGGAGCTCCTCCCGCATCCACTCGCCCCATTCCTCAATGCGCTTAGCGTGGCAGGAGAACATGCGGCCGATGCCGCTCGCGGCGAGGACGGCGGGCCTGCCCGCCAGGGAGAGCGCGGCGAAGCCCTCCCGGCGCTCCAGGCCCCGGCGGGGGGTCAGATCTTCATCTGCCACCGGATGTATTTCATCAGGTCGCCGGACTTCTTGTTGTGGCCCAGCGCCACCGCGGGCTCGTAGCAGCAGTAGACCATGCAGTCCTGGCAGCGGGGGTCGTTGCCCTTTCCGTAGTTCTCCCAGGGCGTCTTGTCCAGCAGGTCCTGGAACGACTGGTGGTGGGCATCCGTGATGAGGTAGCAGGGGCCCTTCCAGCCCAGGATGTTCCGGGTGGGGTTCCCCCAGGCCGCGCAGGGGAAGTCCCGCTTGCCCTGGAGGAACTCCAGGTAGGGCGGCGTGGTGTGCAGGTTGTAGCGCTTCGCCAGGCGGTCCACGTCCTTGAACTTCTCGTGGATCACCTCGCGGGTCATGAAGAGCTCCTTCTGCTGGACCGCTTGGTAGGAGTAGCCCGGCGAGAGCATGTGGCCATCGAGCCGGTAGGGCTCGAGGAACCGGTACATCTCCTCGATCTCCGCCATGTCCGTCTCGCGGTAGACCGTGGTGTTCGTGCAGACCTGGAAGCCCGCCTTCTTGGCGAAGGCGATGCCCTCCACGGCCTGGCGGAAGATCCCTTCCTTCTCCACGCAAATGTCGTGGGTCTTCTCCATGCCGTCCAGGTGGACGTTCCAGAAGAAGCGGCGGTGGGGCTTGAGCTCGCCCTTCTCGATCTTCTTCTGGATGATCATGCCGTTGGTTGAGAGGTAGATGAACTTCCCCATGTCGAGCAGGCGTCGGGTCAGCTCGCCGATTTTGGGGTAGATCAGGGGCTCGCCGCCGCAGATCGACACGATGGGGGCCCCGCACTCCTCCACGGCCTTCACGCACTCATCCACGGAGAGCATGTCCCGGATCGTCTCGACGTACTCCCGGATGCGGCCGCAGCCCGTGCAGGTCAGGTTGCAGGCGTGGAGCGGCTCGAGCATGAGGACCAGGGGGAATTTCTTTTTCCGAAGTTTGTTCCGGAAGATGTACCATCCGAGCCGCAACGACAGGTCCAGGTTCAGGCGGAGCCGGGGGAGACGGAACTTCCTCGGCGGGGGCACCGGAGGCCACACCTTGGCGGGCGCGGCGGGCCGGGACTGGAGCGGGATCTCTGTCTTCATCGACTCTCCTTTTTCCACGGCATGTTGAATTCCCGCTCCGGTCGATGAATCTCCCCTCCTAACCATGGCGGAACTATATCTTCGGCCGGGCGGCGAAGTCAATGGCCCCGGAAATCGACGCCCGAAGGGACGGCGGGGGCCAAAAACCCTCCCGCACCTTCCGAAAGTTCACAGACTCCTACTCCCTATGATCCACGAAAGATTAGAAATAATCCCCGCCTTCCTCGGCCATCCGGAGAGGAAAAGCCGCCAGGCTCGCCCGCGGACGGTCTTAGAG
>JALHUR010000285.1 GCA_022867325.1 Candidatus Aminicenantota bacterium
CCGAGCCGTCCGCTGTCGAGATCAGCGTCAGTTCAGACCCCTTGCTACGATAGAGATGTGCGAGGATGGACCCTGCGTCAGGCAACCAGTCCAAGGGGTAGACGTAAGAGCCTTTCTCACTGTAAAGTGTGCGAAGGCCCGAACCATCCAGGTTTCTAATCCGCAGTTGAGTGACCCCGTCCTTCGTAAACCTGTCGTATACGATTTGTTTTCCGTCGCGTGAGAACACTTGGTCCTCGTAGGACTTCTCAGGCTCGCTCCAGGGCCCCCTATTTGTGATTCGGCTCTTCTGTCCGCCGGCAACTTCGAACTGGACCACGTCACCCGTGTCCCAGTCTATACCTCTGATGTACTTGCCATCCGCGGTCAAGACCCCACCGACGGTCAAGACCCCACCGACGCCGGAGGCGTCTGTGAGAACCCGGCGTGTGACGAGTCCCCCGGCGCCGCCGGGACCGCCAAGTGCCGCCAGCCTCACCCGCGCCTGCGCCACAATCTCGGCCTGGTCGGCGAATTCGCGCACCACGCGCTCGTAGGCTTTGCGGGCCTCTGCATTGCCCAGCTTTTCGTAGCAGAGCCCGATCTGCAGCTGGGCCTTGGCCGCGATGTCCCTTTTTCCCGGGAACTTCGTGACGATGCCCTGGAATAGCTTGATGGCTCCGTTCAGGTCTCCCTCCGCTTCTTTCTTCATTAGGGCGGCCTGGTAGAGATCATCGGCCGACTGCTGGGAGAAATCGGGCACATCATGGTTGGCTGCCAACGCGCTGATCAAGAATGCCGCGGCTAGCCCCACGACCCCCATGAAGACTTTTTTTCTATTCATTTCCATACCTCCCTGTGGTGATGGCACAGGGATAATATAAGCAAAGTCTTGGGCCTGGGGGTTAAGCTCTCGTTGCGATATCGGTGAGTCTTCATGGCCGCCGGCTCACTCGACGAATCTGTACCCGACACCCCTGATGCTGAGGATGTGAACCGGACTGGCGGGATCGTCCTCGATTTTCTTCCTCAGGTGGGCGATGTGCGGGTCGATGGTCCGGTAGGCGACGACGGCCTCCCCCCACGCTTCGTCGAGAATCTGATCCCTCGTCACAACTTGGTCCCGGCGCGCGATCAAAAATTGGTGCAGATGGAATTCCAGGGCAGTCAAGTGCAGCGCCTTCCCTTGCTTGTGGACTTCATGGCTTTTGAAGTTGACCGTGACATCGCCGAACTGGAATACCTCCTCCGGATCTCCTTCTTTTCGCGTCCGCCTCAGGATGGCTTTCACGCGCGCGACCAGCTCCCGCGACCCGATGGGCTTGGTGACATAATCGTCGGCCCCCAGCTCCAATCCCACCACTTTGTCCATCTCTTCCGTTTTGGCCGCCGTCACCATAAGGATGGGCGTTTTGACGCCCGCTTCCCTGAGCTTCTTGCAGACCTCGAATCCGTTGAGCCCCGGCAGGAGGATGTCCAGGACGATCAGCTGAAAGCCCCCGCCCAGAGCCTGCCTCAGGCCGTCCTTCCCGTCGGAGGCCGTGGCGACTTCAAAGCCTTCGAATGCGAGGTCGTCCTGGAGGCCCATGAGGATGGCCTTGTCGTCCTCGACGACGAGGATCTTATCCATTTTCGTCCTCCTTCTTTTCTTCGGACCGCCTGACCGGAAGCCTGATCGTCACGCGGGTCCCTTTCCCCGCTTCGCTCTCGAGAAGGACTTTCCCTCCATGCGCCCGGACGATGTGCTCCACCAGAGGAAGTCCGATGCCGGTCCCCTTGACATCGCTCTCCATGGCGACCTCGGACCTGTAGAACTTTTCGAAGATTTTTTTCTGCTCGGATATGACGATGCCGATCCCGTAATCCTCGACCTGAAGGCAAACAGCATCTTCCCCAGACCAGGCCCGCAGCACCAGCCGGGGATTTTCGCCCGAATATTTCACGGCGTTGTCGAGCAGATTGAAAACCGCGCGACCGAGAGACTCTTTGTCCGCCTGGATGACGAGCAGGCCGCCCGCGATTTCCGTTTCTAGAGTGAAATCCTTGAAGCCCGCCTGCTGACGGAACCGCGTGGCCACGTCGGCCGCCAGGGCCGCGATGTCCGCCTCCTCCATCCTGTATTCCTTCATTCCCGACTCAATCTTGGAGAAATCAAGAAGATTCTCGACGAGCCGGCTCAACCGTTCGCTTTCGCCCGTGATCGCTTCATAGTACTGCTGTTTCCTCGCCTCGTCGCGGACGCGGCCCCTCTGCAGAAGTTCCGCCATGTAACGGATCGAGGTCAGCGGCGTCCGGAACTCGTGCGAGACAGTGGCCACGAAATCCGACTTCATCCTGGCCAGTTTCAACTCCTTGGCCGTGCTCCGGATGGCCAAAAAACCGCCGAAAAAGAGGGCCGCGATGACGACCACAAGGGACAGGATGTAAATGTTGCGTCTCATCCGGAACTGTCTCTCCACCGCGCCGACGCCGCTCCGATAAATGCGGATTGCCCACGGCGGAAAAGAATCGGCAAACCCGCCCGTGGAAACTAACTGAGGATCACCGCTTTTCTCTGACCCTTCTTGGGATAAGAGTCCCGGACCGGCAACGACCTTGCCGGATTCATCGACAATCGCGACAGACAAGCCTTCCTCCCGCCCCGATTTTTCTGAGGCCGGGGGAAAAAGTCCGTTGGCAAGCGCCTGCGGATCGAGGAGGAGGCCGAGTATGGTTTCTTTATTCAGGGGCAAAAAAGAAGCCAGAATGAGGCCCGAATCTATCGTCTCGGCGATGCGCAGGAATTTCCCGGAGTCCGCGTCCATTTCACGGGCTTCGAGCCGCAAGCGGGGGATGATACGCCCCTGAACGTTTTCCAGGATCCCCGTACTCGCCATCCGGGTTTTTTCTATTTTTTTCAGATCCTGCAGGCGACCGTCCCAAGCCGACTGCAGGGAGGCATCCAACTCCCCCGCGGCCATCCGAAATCGGTCCTCCGCCAATTTCCTGAAAGCTTCGTACTGGCTCCTGGTCAGAGGCCACCGTGAATCCAGGAGGCCCTGATAGAGATCGAGAAAGGCTCCGGCCGCTTCCTCTCTCTGCCCTCTGTGGAGATGGATGTTCCCGATCTGGTACAACGAGCTGATATCGAGCGGAATCCCCTCGGAAATCAGGTCGGGAAGGCCGATTCGCAGCTGCTGCCGGTAGGCACCGAGGGCTTTTTCGTGTTTCCCCGACTTCGTGTAACATCTGGCCAGCCGGTTCACAAGGAGTGCATCCAGGGCTTGGTCGGCGGTCTTGGTCGCCAAGTCCTGATAAAGGCTGGCGGCCAGGGAATAATCGTTCAGCCGAAACTCCGCTTCCTCCGCCCGTTTCCATCTCTCGTCGTTGTCCCATGAGGATGAAACGTCCCTGTATCTCGGCTTTTCTCCCGAGAGGAGAAAAAGCGGCCTGGCGTTGAGAAAAACGACTTGGTCATCGTTATCGACAAAAAAGACCTCGGAAACGCAGGGAATGTCAACCAGGGGACCTTTCAAGTCGGCGGCCGCTTGGGCAGGATGGGCGTCGCTCCGGTTCTTTTTTACGGCCTGAAGAACGCGATTCTCGGCTTCCCCGATGAGGGTTCTTGCCCGGCCGTCAATGCCCTCCACGAGCCGTTGCTGCTTCCCCTCGATCTCCCTCTCCTTGAGTAGTTTCTCCCGTTCTGCCTCCCGGATGGCGAAAAAAACGAGGACGACGCTCAAGATCAAAAGAGACGCGGCGAAAAGGATGACCGCCCTTTTTTGCCAATCCAGTCGCATGACGCTTGTCCCCTCTGGCTGATAGGAAGGTTATACCCGTGACCACTGCGAGTCAACCTTTTCCCGATCAAGGAGCCAGCCCCTCACCAGCCAGGACACGCAAGATTCTACAATAAAGATTCGGAGGAAACATGAAGAAAACGTTGTGATTGGGTTGAGATTGGAAGGTCTTCCCCGCGGCCAGATACGAGCCGGCCGCGAGAGGGAGGCCAAGCAGAGCGGAAGGCTCAGTGCATCAACCGCCAGACCTCCGACCGGCCTTGGCAGTGCCGCCATTTTTGGATAGGAGCTTCCTTTTTCCGCGACGCGGCGAATTCCCGCTCCGGACGCTGAATCTCCCCTCCTAACCATGCCGGAAATATATCTCTGGCCGGGCTGCGCGGCGCTTCCAAGACTGGTAAACAGTGTCACCAATCGTCACCGGCAACAGAGGTGCAGCAAGGCGCAAGGCAGGCGCCGCGACTCGACGCCTGCCTCGCTTTCTGTCACCGCTTCTACCGGCTACTTGGCGACTTTCAGCGGCGGCAGGAAGTTCTCCAGCACCCACAGCTCGCTCTTGGACTCCTCACCGACGCTGAACGCAAAGCGGCGGTTGTCCGGGTGAAGCGCGAAGAACCCCAGCTTTGGAAGGTCCAGCTTCAGCGGCGTCCCGCCCCGCGCCGGAACTCGCCAGATTTCATTGCCCGCGGTACCGAATGTCCGGGCGATGATGTAACGGCCGTCCCTCGTCCACCTCAGCTCGCAACGCTGCGCCAAACC
>JALHUR010000286.1 GCA_022867325.1 Candidatus Aminicenantota bacterium
ATCTCCCGTGGGGCGAGCGGTGAGCGTGGGGGTGTTGTTCGCCTTTTTCGGCATTTCTTTGATAGGCAACCCCGGGAGATTGAGATTCAGGAGGCCGGCCAGATAGGGGAACAGAGAATAGATGATGATGAGCGGCTTGCTGATCAGGTTTCGGGAATCTGCTTTTGAGGCCTTTTTTTCCGCGTTTGCCGCGCTTGGGACAACGAGCATCAGGAAGGCGAGGCAAACAACGACCGTCACGGCTTTCTTGAAGATCGAAGGGCGCATAAGAAACCTCCTAGAAATAGAAGTCTGCACCCTTGGTGATGAGATTCCGCTGGAGTTGGAGTTGTAGTTATGTCATGTTCATCATCCAAGGCGCAATTTTAATGTAAGGGAGCCGGGGGGAATTGTCAAGGCGGCAAGCGAGTTTTGCCGGCGGCGGCGGGCGGGCCGCTCGGACACTAATATCAGTCTATCTGTCCGGGAGAGCTACTTCTTGAAGAAATAGGAAATTTCCCAGTCGGCCGTGGCCGAAGCGTCCGAGCCGTGGACGGCGTTCCTCTCCACGGAAAAACCGAACAAGCGGCGTACCGTGCCGGGCTTGGCCGCCGCCGGATCGGTCGCGCCCATGACCTCCCGCCAGCGGGCTATGGCATCCTCTCCCTCGAGAAGCAGGACCACGGCCTCTCCTGAGGACATGAAATCCGTCAGGCTCGGATAAAACGGCCTGTCTTTATGGACGATATAGAAGCCCTTCGCCTCATCCTTGGTCAGATGGACCATTTTGATGTTCAGGATCCTGAATCCCTCTTCCTCGACCCTCTGGATGATCGGCCCGATAACCCTCTTCTTGACGGCGTCGGGCTTGATGATGGCCAGCGTCCTTTCGACCATGCGGGGCTCCTTGTGTCTTTCGAAGTACCATTCCATATACCCGATTCGGAGCGAGGAGTCAACTTGGAGCCGCCGGGTATCCGGAATTCCTGGGACACGATACCGAATCCGGAGATTCG
The DNA here is from genome assembly GCA_022867325.1 of Candidatus Aminicenantota bacterium. Classification (GTDB taxonomy): domain Bacteria; phylum Acidobacteriota; class Aminicenantia; order Aminicenantales; family JAFGBC01; genus JAFGBC01. The sequence continues at coordinate 996 of JALHUR010000286.1, forward strand.
ATTCATGTCCCGGAATTCCTTGCCCACTTCTATCGGCAATTTTGGGTCCATTGACAGGCGGGGAATTCCGTCGCTACAATGAATCTCCATGGCCGACCTCAAACAGAACTCAGGGCGGATCCAAGAAAAAGCCTTGGATATCGGTTTTTCCCTGTGCGGGATCGCCGATATCCGCGAAGCCCGGGCGGATTTCCGGCTCGGAGACAATCTCCGCGATTCCTTCCCCTTCGGGATTTCGTTGGGCCGCCGCCTTCTCGATGCCGTTCTCGAGGATATTCGGGACGCCCCCACCCCGCTCTATTTTCATCATTACCGGCAATTGAACGCCTTCCTGGACAGGGGAGCGCTCCTGCTCGCCTCCTTCATCCAGGACCTGGGCCATCGAGCGCTCCCGATCGCGGCCTCCCAGATCGTCGATTGGGAACGCCAGCGCGGCCAAGTCTCCCATAAAGCGATCGGCCGGCTGGCGGGACTGGGCTGGATCGGCAGGAACAACCTTCTCGTCCACCCCGATTACGGGTCCCGATTCCGCCTGGTCACTGTCCTGACCGACATGCCTCTCGAGGTCGCCGCGCCTCTTTCCTTCGGCTGCGGGAGCTGCCGCGCCTGCATCGTTTCCTGTCCCGCCCGGTCGATCATGGAGAAGCCCGAGGATTTCAACCACATATCCTGCTATGAGAAGTTGAAGGAGTTCAGAAATTCCGGTCTGGTCGGTCAGTTTATCTGCGGGATCTGCGTCAAATCCTGCCGGGGCTCCCGGGTTCCGGCCCGGTCGAACGAAGCCTCCCGGCCGTAGCTACTTCTCGGCATCCAGGAGGGGGATCCAGATCTCGGTTTTGAGGTTTCCGGGGTTCCCGGTCGCGGGGTCCGCGTCCGTGTATCGCTCGATGATGGGGCCAGCCGCCTTGTATCCGTTATCTTTGATCCATGTCATCATCGCGAGGATGGTTTCCTGGGTCGTCTCGTAGGAGCCTGTGTGGACGCAGGTGGCCACCCGGCTGAAAGTCCATTGCTTCTTTTGGAGGATGGGCCTGCCGCTGACTTCTACAGATTCGGGATAACTCACATCGGTTTCCTCAGATATGGGGAAACCCACTTCGTAGTAGAGCTCCGCCGGCTTAACAAGTTCGGGCTCGTTGAAGAAGATGGCCATCATCGGGCCTGCGGGTACAACATTCAGCTGTTGGAAGGCCTCCATGAGCTGGTTGACGACATCGGGGATCTCCGAGAAGGGGCCGTTATGGCCCATGCAGGCGTAGCTGAAAGGCTCGATCTCCTGAATCGTGACCTTTACGGTTGTCTGCCCGGCCCCAAGGGCCAAGCCGGAAACAACCGCTCCGATAAGAACCAGGCTGATAGCTTTGTTCATGATCCGATCCTCCCGACCGAGCGCATCGTGATCCACCCTTAAAATAATATCATGCCCTTGGAATTATTCAATCCCCGGAACGCTTCCGTCAGCGTTTCCAGGGAACGGTCTCGAGCTTTCCAAGCCGTTCCAGGACGGAGGGGTCGGTCTGGTCGATGCGGAAGGGAGAGATCGAAACGTACCCGTTGCGGACGGCCCAGACGTCCGTTTGGACATCGCCGGAACCGAGCGGTTGATAGAGAGGCCAGAAGTAGCGCGTCCCTCGGGGATTGGTGCGTCCCTCGAATGCCTCCCCGGATGCCCTGATGTCCTGGGGGACGACCCGGAACCCCTTGATCAGGCCGTATTCCAAGGCCGGCACGTTGACGTTGAGATAAATCCCAGCGGGCCATTTTCCGGCCAGGTATTCTTGGACGATGAGGACCGCGACCTTGGCGGCCGCGTCGTAATCCATGGTTTCTCCGCTTTCCAAGGAAACAGCGACAGCGGGAATTCCCTTGAAGGCCGCCTCCCGGGCGCAGGCGACCGTTGCGGAATAGAACGTCACGACGCCCACGTTTTCCCCCCGGTTGATGCCCGAGACGACGATATCGGGCGGCTTGTCCAGCAGATTCTCCAGGGCCAAGCGGACGCAGGTGGCCGGAAGAGCGTCGATCGAATACCAGCGGGAGCCTTTTCGCTCGAACTCACGGATCAGGATGGGGCCGTCCGTGACGATTCCGTGGCTGGCGGTGCTGCGTCCCTGGGAGGGGGCCGCCACGGTCACCGTCCCCAATGTCGAAAGGGCATCGAAGAGAGCCTCCAGTCCCGGCGCTTCGATCCCGTCATCGTTGGAGATCAGGATCCTGAGCCCGTCTTTGTCGGAGGCCGGCGCCGCCGTCGATCCCAAAAAGACGAAAACCATGACCAGAGCCGAAATAAACCCGCGTTTTGTCATGATGCCTCCCGCGAAGACTCGCCGATTGCCCAAGGGTTTGTGCATAACATTGGAAGTCCAACGGCTTCATGTTATTAGACGGCGCTCTAGCGCCCTTTTCCACATGGTTATGCACACGAATTGTGGATAAGTGGCCGGACGCCGCGTTCATTCCTTCTATATATCCGATTCGGCCCTCCGATTTCAAATCCGCGTGGACCCTCCGAACCGCCTTGGGTTATAATGACGGCACTCGGGAGATGAGGAAACGGATGATTACAAGACTTCGCCCGTCATCGAGACTCGTCCTGTCCGGTTTTTTCCGTTTAACGGCCGCGTTTACGGCCTGCTCCGGCCGGAAGGTCCAGCCGGCCGACCTTGTCCTGCTCAATGGGTCGGTTTACACGATGGCGGATGCCCGTCCCAGGGCCGCGGCCGTCGTCGTGGCGGAAAACAAGATCGTCGCGCTCTATGACAACGATACGGAAGTCAAGCGGCATATCGGCCGCCGGACTCGGGTCATCGACCTCGAGGGGCGAATGGCCGTCCCTGGGCTCATCGATTCCCACGTTCACTTTGACCGGGCCGGCGCTCTCATCAACGACGCCAACCTGATGACGGTTTCCGACGAGGTCTCCCTGAGAAAAGAGATCGGCCGCGTCGGCGAGATTCTCGAGGACGGGGAATGGATAACGGAAGGGCTGTGGGGAGCTTACGAGCAATGGGCCCTGGGGGCGGCCGGGCAGGCCGCTTCGAGAGGGAAGCCCCCTTGGCGGCCCCAGCGCGGGATGATCGACGACTTGACGTCCCGGAACCCCTGCTTCCTGTGCCGGTTCGACGGCCGGGAATGGCTGGCCAATTCGGCGGCCTTGACCGCGTCCGGCCTTCTGGATGCGCCCCTCGAGGGGATGGAAAAAGGTCCCGGCGGCCTTCCCAGCGGAATCGTTTTCTCTCCCTCCCCGGCCTACGACGCCCTGGCCCGGGCCATGAAGCCGAAATCCCGCAATCGGCTTCTCGACGAGAACCGGGCGGCCCTCAAGGCCCTGCGCGAAGCGGGCATCGTTGAAGTCCATGACATCGCGACGCCGGAACAGACGGAGCGGTTCTGCGAGATCCAGGCGCAGGGCGGCCTGACCTGCCGCGTCTGGCTCCGGCCCGACCTGTCAGTAGGGACCGAACTTCGGGAACAGGGGATCCGGATGGGGGACCATCCCAAGACGCGCCGGCCGGACGCTTGGCTCCGCTACGGCGCCCTCAAGGGCTATATCGACGGCATCATGGGCACTCATGGCGCCCTCTTCTTCGAGCCCTACAGCGACCAGCCCGGGAACTACGGCCACTGGCGGGCGCATACCTCCGACGACCCCGAGCAAAAGGTCCGGAATATGGAGAAGATGTACGGACTTATCCGCGCGGGCTTGGCCGGTGGATTCGTCCCCAACGTCCATGCCATCGGCGATCGGGGCGTCGCCGAGATGCTCGATCTCTATGAGCGGATCAAAAACGAGATGGGGATCGAGCTCAAGGGCTTTCGGGTCATTCATGCCCAAGTTGTCCGGCCCCGGGATTTCGCCCGGTTCAAGGCCCTGGGCGTCATCGCCGAGGTCAATCCTTACCATATCTCGGACGACATGCGCTGGATGGAGGAGAGAATCGGCCGGGAACGCTGCCGCGGGGCCTATGCCTTCCGTTCCCTCATCGCCAATGGAGCGACCCTCTGCTTCGGGTCCGATTGGCCGGGGACGAGCGCCGCGTATTACCAAGTCCATCCCCGCTACCTCATCTACGCGGCCGTCGCCCGCAAAACGCTCAAGGGCACTCCTCCCGAGGGCTGGTTCCCGGAGCAAAAGCTGTCGATCGAGGAAGCCCTCCGGGCTTATACGGTGAACGGAGCCCGGGCCGCCTTCGAGGAGTCCCTGCGGGGCACGCTCGAACCGGGCAAGATCGCCGATATCACGGTGTTCGACCGCGACCTTTTTAAAGTCTCCGAGGCGGAGATCCTCGAGGCCGAAGTCGACTATACGATCGTGGACGGCCGCGTCGTCTTTGAACGTTAGTCCTCTCTATCCGCTCGCTTCGCTCAGACCCGGCGGGATTTGATCCGGCCCGTGATGGCCAGGGTGATCCTGAAGCGCCCCCAGCGGTTCCAGACCTGAATCGTTCCTAGGGGGGAGACGGTTCCCTGCGGGAGGAAAACGGGCGCCGCGTTGGCCTGGAGGTTGACGCCGGGAATGACATGGCTTTCGAAAGGCGCCCAGGCTTTCCGGTCCGGCCGCCAGCGCTCCAGGAATACGCACGTCGAGGAGAACCGGACGCGGACGGATTCGCCCTTGACGGCGGCCCGGAAGCGGCCCGAGTTCAAACGGGCCTCGACTTCCCAGACGCCGCTCAACAGCCGGTACTTGGCTTCGAGGCCGGAGATTCCGGCCGAGGCCGAAAGCAGGAGAAGGCCGGCGATCGCGATCGAGATCACGGCTTCGATCAGGGAGAATCCTTTCACGGCTGCTCCACCCATGTCTCCGGCCTGAGGATCAGCGCCTGGAGCACCGGCCTTTCCGTGAGCGGGGACCAGGCCGGGAAGGACGGCCTTCGGCTCGGGGCCAGTGGAACTAAGATGAGCTTGCCGCCTTCCGTGTTGAAGTCCGCCGTTTGAAGGGAGCCGGCCAGCCGGACCGTCCGGTCCCCGCCCTCGATCCGGAAGCCCCCGCCGCCGGCCGTCAGCGACCCGTGGATCTGGATGTCGCGGGACGAGTCGCCGCCGATGACGATGCCGCCCTGGGTCGTCCCGTCATCGAGGAAATCCTTCCCCGTGGAGAAGATGACGAGTTGGGACTCTTTATCCTCGAGGTAGGGGATACCCTCCCGCCAATGGAGGCCCTGGCGGATCAAATCGGCCGCGATGGTCACCCGGCCCGATGACACGATCGTGAGCTGAACGCCGGCGAGCAGGGAGGGAACCTCCCGGTCTTTCTCCAGGACCGGCCGCCCGTCGCCGCCGATCGTCCCGCCCCCCAAAGAACGGACGGCGCCGCGGACGACGATGAGCCCGATCGGGACCAGGTCGAAGAATTCCGATCCTTGGGGGGAAACGAATTCGGTCCGGAACGATGAAGGGCTGAAGCGGAGAATCCACTCGCCTTCCTCGAGCCTGAACAGGATGACCTGGACGTCGCCGTCCAGGGCCGTCACCATCTCCTCGACATCGCCCTGGATGTAGATCCCTCCCAGTCCGAGGTCGTCCCGGATGAGATAGACGGCGTCGGGCACGGGATCGTTCGACTCCGGGAGCCCGAGCGCGGCCCGAAGCTTGGGCAGGGAAAGTTTCTGGGGATAGAACATCTTGATCTTGAGCGCCAGGTTCAGAAGGCTCGTCGCGTCCGTCGGGATCAGCGTTCCCTCGCCGAAAGAGGCGGGTGGCGGCGGGCCGTTCCGTCCCGATGCGATCGAAATCGAATGGTCATTGAGGAATCCGGCCCGTTGCTCCGGCGTCAGGGATTTGTCGAGGAGAAAGGGGA
>JALHUR010000287.1 GCA_022867325.1 Candidatus Aminicenantota bacterium
CGCAACCGTTCCCGGGCCGCTTTCTGGATGCTCTCGTCTTCCGAATCGTTGGCGGCGATCATCCTCAGGATGTCCGCGGCGTCGAGCCTCTTGACGGCCGCCTCGCGGACAAAGGGGTCTAATTCCGAATCTTGGGCCAAGGCGGCCAGGACGGCCTGATCGAGGATGCCCTCGACGGCGGCTTTCCAGAGCTGAGGCGGGGCCGTGTCGTCCCGCGCGATTTCCTCGAGGACGGCATCGTCATCCAGTTTGCGGACGGCCGCGATCCGGGCCTCGACATCCTCCTCCCCGTCCCGGGCGATCGCGGCCAAGGCCTCGGAATCGCTCATGTCTTTGATCTCGGCGATGCGGGCCGCAACGCCCTCGGCCAGGGGCGTTTTCTTGGGAAAGACAATCCGCTGAACCGAGAAAAGGGCCAATCCGACGAGCACCAGGAGGCTGACGTTTTTCAGCAGGCGCGCGGCCGGACTGGAGGTCCGGGCCCGGCGCAGGAGGGCATAGTCATAGGCCGGCTCGACCTTGTTTCCGCACCAGAAACAAGGCCGCGAGACGCCGCCCAGCCGGCAGACGGTGCACTCGATCCTTCCGCATTTCGTGCAGATGACGCCGCTGTAGAGGGTCGGGAGAGAGGAATGATCCCCCTCGTAAACGATAAACCCCTCGCTTGCCGTATCGACCGCCCGCAGAATCCTGTTACATCGATGACAAGAAACCCCCAATTCGATCCTCCCTTCTCAACGGGATCTCCCTTTCAGATAGCCCGGCTTTTTCCCGTTTCCGATCTAACAATCCTTTTACGCCATTTTATCCTTAAAATCAAGCCGTTTTCCGGGCCGTGCCGGGAACCGCGACGAGGACGCCGGGAAGCGTTTTCGGACATCCCTACTAGAAGACTCGATTTTTCGCGGGTTTTTCTCGGGCTCTTGGTGTACAATACCCCGGTTCGACGCCGACGAGGAGGTCCCGTGATCGAGATCAGCCGCGTCTCCAAGAGCTACAACAAGGGCAAAGTCAAGGCCGTCGACGACCTGAGCCTCGTCGTCCGATCGGGCGAGATTTTCGGGTTCCTGGGCCCGAACGGCGCCGGCAAAACGACGACGATCAAGATGATCGTCGGCCTCCTCAAGCCGGACGCCGGAACGATCACCGTCGAGGGCTTCGACGTCCGCCGGGACGGCCTCAAATCCAAGTCGATTACGAGCTACGTCCCGGACTATCCCTCGATCTATGAGCGGCTGACCGGCCTCGAGTACCTGAACTTTATCGGCGACGTCTACGGGATCCCCAAGCGGGAGCGGCTGGAACGAATCGAGAAGTGGCTGGACATCTTCGAGCTTCGCGCGGCCGTCGCCAATCCGATCCAGAGCTACTCCCACGGCATGAAGCAAAAGATCGTCCTCACGGCCGCCCTCCTCCCCGCGCCCCGGGTCATGGTCCTCGACGAGCCCCTGGTCGGGCTCGACCCCCGGGCCGCCCACCACCTCAAGGAGCTGATGCGGGAGCACTGCGGCCAGGGGAAGACGCTCTTCTTCTCGACCCACATCATGGAAGTCGCCGAGAAGCTCTGCGACCGGATCGGGATCATCGACAAGGGCCGGCTCGTCGCCTGCGGGACGATGGACGAGCTCAAGAAACTCGACCGGGACAACCAATCGCTCGAGGGCATTTTCCTGGAGCTCACCGACAAATGAGCCAACTCGGGTCCCTCATCCGGGTCGGACTTAAAGTCAATTTCGGCCTGGCCGTCCTCCGCCACCGGCTGCTCAAGGAAAAAAAGGACCGTTGGCTCGTCCCCCTGGTCGGCCTGGCCGTCCTGGGCGTCCTGCCCGCCCTGTACGGCATCATCCTCCTCCTGAAATTTCTGTTCGCGACGCTCCAGCCGCTCGGCCAGGAGCGCGCCCTGCTGACGCTGGGCATCCTGGCCGGCCAATTCTTCATACTTCTCTTCGGGCTTTACTACATCATCTCCGCCTTCTACTTCTCGAAGGACCTGGAAATGCTCATCCCGCTGCCGCTCAAGCCCTACCAGATCATGGCCTCGAAATTCGCCGTCATCCTCGTCAACGAGTACCTGACGGTCCTGGCCATCGTGGCTCCCGTCTTGGCGACCTTCGGGGTCTTAGCCAAACGCGGGCCGTCCTTTTGGCTGAACGCCGTCATCGTCTACCTGTTTCTCCCCGTCATCCCGCTCGCTTTCGTCTCGCTCCTGGTCGTCGCCATGATGCGCCTCATCAACTTCAGCCGCAAGAAGGACGCCCTGATCCTGGTCGGCAGCATCCTGATGATAGCGGTCGCGATGGGCGCCCAACTCCTCATCAGAAACTCCCCCAGCCGGGGCGGCATGGAGGACATGGCCGCCTTCTTCAGCTCCCCCAACAGCCTCCTCAACCGGATCGGCGCCAAGTTCCCCCCCAGCATCTGGGCGACCAAGGCCCTGGCCGGAGGCTGGAGCGGCGAGGGGCTCCTCAACCTGGCCCTTTTCCTGGGAGTGTCGCTCGGGCTGTTTTGGTTTCTCCTGGTCATGGCCGAGAAGCTCTTCTATCGGGGCTTGATCGGGATCGGCGAAATCTCGGGGCGGACCAAAGCCCTGTCCCGGTCCGAAATGTCGCGCCGGGTCGCCTCGGGACGGAGGCCGGTCCGGGCCATCTTCAGCCGCGAATGGCGGATCATGAACCGGACGCCGATCTTTCTTCTCAACGGCGTCATGTCCGTCCTGATCGTCCCGGCCATTTTCGTCCTGATGGCCAAGGCGGGCGGAGGCCGCGGCGACACCGCCGCCTTGCTCAGGCTCATGACCGGCGCGGCCAGCCCGGTCGCCGTCATCCTGGCCGCGGCCGCCTTCATGATCTTCTGCGGCAGCTTCAACGGGACGGCCTCCTCGACCGTTTCGCGCGAGGGCTCCCAGTTCTGGATGTCCAGGGTCATTCCGGTTTCGCCGCACGACCAGGTTCTGGCCAAATTCCTCCACTCCTACCTGGTCACGATCCTGGGAATCCTGACCGCCTCGGTCGTCCTCCATCTGGCGCTGGGCACGAAGGTCATTCATCTCCTCCCGGCGGCCGGCTTGGCTCTCCTTCTCGGGTTCGTCTTGACCGCGGTCGGGATGATCATCGACCTGGCCCGCCCCCTGCTCGACTGGACCAATCCCCAGAAAGCGATGAAGCAGAACCTCAATGTCCTTTTTTCGATCATAGCCGACATCATCATCCTAACCATCCTTGGATTCGGGCTCATCCGCGCCTTGAAGACCGGCCTCTCCGGGACGACGCTGCTGGCCATCCTGGCCGCGCTGCTGGCCGGGTTGTCGGTCCTGAGCCTGGCCCTCCTCTTCCGGTTCGCCGACAAACGCTACGGCGAGATCGAAATCTGAGCGGAGTTTCCGCTTGACCTGTTATCTCTAGGCGATTTTAGATATAATAGAAAAAAGGATTCTTTCGTGCCTGAAGCGGGACAGGAATGAATATTTTCGTTTTATCTTCCCTGTCGGCGGCCGCGATCATGGCCTTACTGGGCGGCTTCGTCCTGATCAAGGCGCCGCGCAACCCTCTCAACCGGGCCTATTTTTTCTTCTGCCTGGCCGTCGCTTATATCGGCTTCTTGGAATTCGAGATCCGCGCGGCCGCCGACGCGGCTGAAGCCCTCCGTTGGGTCAGGGCCTCCTCGTTCTGGACTTTGGCGCCGGCCGCCTTTTTCCACTTCGCCTTCCTGTACACTCGGAGAAGGGGTGCGCGCCGGCGCGGTTGGATCGTGCCGGCTATTTATGCGATCGCCCTGGGCAGCGGCTTCCTCTATCTCGCGACCGACCTGCTCATTCGCGGCGTCCAGAAAGAATCCTGGGGATGGACGGCCTCTTCGGTCCCCAGTCCGCTGGCGTCGGTAGTGATGGCAGCCGTCAGCCTGATCGGTCTCATCCCCGTATGGCTTTGCGTCCGCCATTTCCAGCTCCTCAAGGATCCCGTCGAACGGCGGCGGGCGGGAACCGTCACTCTCGGCTACCTGGTGCCGGTCCTCTTTTTTCTCCTGACCGAAATTCTCAGTCCGCGGCTGAGGCTGAACCTGCCGGAAATAACGACCCTGGGAAGCTTCCTGGGGGCCCTCATCATCTGGTTCGGCATCTGGAGGTTCAAGCTTTTTATCCTCTCTCCGCGGACGGCGGCCGAGGACATCGTCTCGATGATGGCCGACGCCCTCCTCCTGGTCGGAATGGACGGTTCCATCCGCCTGGCCAACCGGTCCGCCCTTCGGCTCCTGGGCTATTCGGAAAAAGAGATCGTCGGGATGCCGGTCGAAGCCCTCCTCGCCGAGGCGGATCAACACCGCGTTCGGGGGAAGGCCTTCCTGGACATGATTAAAACCTTCTCGGCCAGCGATCTCGAGACGACTCTGATCGCAAAAGGAAGCCGGGCCGTCCCCGTCTCGATGTCTAAATCCGTGATAACGGACTCCCATGGCGTCCCGCAGGGAATCGTCATGGTCGTCCGCGACCTGACCGAGCGGAGAAAAAGCGAGGAGGAACTCGGCCGCTTCCGCGACCATCTCGAGGAGCTGGTCGAAAAGCGCACCCTCGAGCTCGACCAGGCCAACCGGCGGCTGCAGGAAGAGATCGCGGATCGCATCCGGGCGGAAAAGGATCTCGTCAAGACGGCATCGGAGCTCCGGGCGGTCCTGGACGCGCTGCCGGACATCTACGTCAGGACGGACGACCAGGGGATCGTCCTCGACTACCATGCGGGGAATCCCTCCGAACTGGGCGTCCCGCCCGAACAATTTATAGGAAAAAAGGCCCAGGAGTTTCTCCCCCCGCCCATCATCCCCCGTTTCGAGCGGGCGATCCGGAAAGTCCTCGATACGAAATCGTTCGTCACGGCCGAGTTTTCGATGCCCATGCCCTCGGGGGAAGTGATTTTCGAGTACAGGGCACTGCCCCTGCTCGACAACCAGGTCATCTTCATCCTGAGGAACGTCACCCAGGCCAGGATCGCGGCCGGCGCCCTCGCCGAGAGCGAAGAGCGGTTCCGGAGCCTGTTCGAGAACTCGACCATCGGCATATACCGAACGACCCCGGACGGCCGGATCCTCCTGGCCAACCCGACCCTGAGCCGGATGCTCGGTTACGAGGCCTTTGAAGATATAGGCCGGAGGAACCTGGAGGAAGAGGGGTTCGAAGCGTCTTATCCCAGGAGCGCCTTCAAGGAGCGGATCGAAAAGGAGGGGGAAATCCGCGGCCTGGAGTCGGCCTGGAAACGGAGGGACGGGACGACCATCTTCGTCCGGGAAAGCGCCAGGGCGATTCGGGACGCGGCCGGCAACGTCCTTTACTACGAGGGCACGGTCGAAGACATCACGGAAAGGCGCAGGGCCGAGGACGCCCTGATGGCCTCCCTCCGCGAGAAGGAGGTCCTCCTGCGCGAGATCCACCACCGGGTCAAGAACAACATGCAGATCATCTCCAGCCTCCTCAACCTCCAGGCCCGGGAAATCGCCGACCCGGCCGTCGTCCAGATGTTCAAGGAAAGCCAAGGCCGGATCCGTGCCATGGCCTTCGTCCACGAGAGGCTGTACCGCTCCAAGGACCTGTCCCAGGTCGGCTTGTCGGAATACATCGGGAGTTTGCTGGCCCACCTGTCCCGGATTTACCTCGTCGACGCCGAGCGCATCCGGTTCGAAACGGAGATCGAGGACATCGCCCTCGAAATCAGCACGGCCATCCCCTGCGGGCTCCTGATCAACGAGCTGGTCACGAACTCCCTCAAGCACGCCTTCCCCGGCGACCGGGCCGGGACGATCCGGCTCGAGCTGCGGCGGCAGAAAGGCGAGGGAGGCGACAGGTTCCTGCTCCGGGTTACCGACGACGGGATCGGATTCCCCCAGGGGTTGGATTTTCAGATGACCGAGAGCCTGGGGATGCAGATCATCCTGATGCTCGTCGACCAGATCGACGGCGCGATCGAGCGCGAGCCCGAGCCGGGGACGGCCTTCCGGATCGAGTTCGGCGAGGTCAAGTACCAGACGAAGTATTGAGGCCGCCGCCGGCTGACGTCGAACCCCGAAAAGAGCTATTTTCCATTTTTCGAACACCCCTTGCCCTCCCCCCTCGATGGAATCGGTATGGGACAAAAAGGGCGCCTGGGACGTTATTCATCATGATGAGTATATTTGCGCCTTCGCGCCGTCTGTGGTATTTCTCAGCCGTCAGTAAAAATGAGAAGTGCAGAGCTTAGCGGCGGTCGCTTTGAATTTCGGGCTTCCGAGGGAATGAAAGCTTTGATGAGAGGCTGACATGGTAATTCCAAAAAAGGTCCTGGCTATCTCCACCCTGATCATTATCATCGCGGCGCTCGCATTTATTTTCTTTTTCAACAAGACGGCGGCTAAAAACGAGGGATCCGCGCTCTCTCCGCCCGTCGCGGCCGGGGACAACCCGGGCTCCGGAGGCCCCGGTCTCCAGGATAAGGCCGAGGCGGCGCCGATCCAGGTCAAAGCCGTCCCGGTGAAGCGCGGAGATCTGGTCATCAAGCTGAAATCCCCGGGCGAAGCGTACACGGACAGGATGATCGCGGTTAAGGCCGAGGTGGGAGGCGTGGTCAAGAATCTTATCGCCTCCGAAGGCCGCCACGTCAAACAGGACGACATCCTCCTCGATCTCGAAGATCAGGAATACCGGCTGGCCCTGGACAAAGCGGACGCGCTCCGGTTGAAATACCTCTCCGACCTTTTTCTCGAAAACACGTTCACGCCGGCCGCCGCCGAAACGGATCCGGCCAAACTCGAAAAACTCAAGAGCAGCGAGGCCGCCTTCCGCAAGGCCGCCGAATCCCTCGACCGGAGCCTCATTTCTCAGGACGCCTACGATAAAGTCCAGAAGGACTACGAACTGGCCTTGATCGACGCCGGCCAAAAAAGAGAGGAGATCATGGCCGCTTCCAAAGGGCTGACCCAGGCCGAGATCGACGCCAAGATCGCCAGGCTGCAGCTCGCCAAGACGATCGTCCGGGCTCCGTTCGCCGGCATCGTCACCGACATCAAGATTTCTGCGCGGGAGCACATCGATCCCGGCCGCGAGATCTGCAGCCTGGTCGATATCGGCCGGATCCGGATCAAGGCCAAAGTCCTCGAAAGCGAGGTCGGCAAAATCAAAACGGGCCGAAACGTCGACCTCCGCTTCAGCGCCTACCCGAACCAAGTCTTTCGGGGAACGGTAGAGGCGATCGCTCCGATCATCAACGCCGAGGACAAAACCTGCGCCGTTCACATCTCTATGCGGAATCCGACCGAGGAGATCAAACCGGGCATGCACGCCGAAGTGGAAATCGCCGCGGAGATCTATCCGAACAGGCTTCTGGTGCCCCAGGCGGCGATCCTGGTTCGGGGCGGCCGCAAGCTGGTATTCGTGGTCGAGAACGGCCTGGCCAAATGGCGCTATATCACGATCGGGGTCGAAAACGAGGATTTCGCCGAGATCCTTCCCGCGGACAGGCCCGAGGAGACGGTCAAGGAAGACGACCTGGTCATCAGCGAAGGCCATTTCACGCTCGCCCATGACGCCCGCGTTGTCGTCAAGGATTAGCCTCCGCTTTCCTTGCGCCCATCGCAATGAGAATTCTGAAGTCTCCGCCCCCAAGCGTTGAGAGGATACTCGCGTGAAAATCGCCCGCCTGGCCATTGAACGGCCCGTAACGACCTTCATGTTCTACATGGCCATCGTCCTTCTCGGGTTTATTTCGCTGCGTCAGTTGAGCGTCGACCTCCTGCCCAATATCGCCTACCCGCGGCTCTCGGTCATGACCCAGTATCCGGGCGTCGCTCCCGAGGAAATCGAGACCCTCATTTCGGCGCCGCTCGAAGCGGCCGTCAGCCGCGTCCCCGGGCTGCGGCGCGTGGAATCCGTTTCCAAGGAAGGCGTGTCGTTCCTGACCCTGGAGTTCGCCTGGGGCACCGACATGAATTTCACCATGCTCCACACCCGGGAGGCGCTCAATAACGCGCGCGAGAGCCTGCCCGAGGGCGCCGAGAACCCGGCCATCATTCCCATGGACCCCCAGAGCAAGCCGATCATAGTCCTGGCCAGATCCGGCGAGGGCCGTCTGCTGGACCTGAAGGAGTTCAGCCAGGAGCTGGTCAAGCCCCGGCTGGAACAGATCGAGGGGATCGGTTCGGCGGACATCACCGGCGGGGTCGAGCGCGAAATCCGGGTGGAGCTCAACCCGCAGCTCCTGGCGCTCTACGGCCTCACGGTCAACGAGGTGGCTTCCCGGATCGACGCCTTCAACCGCAACCTCCAGGGCGGAACGGTCCGCAAAGGCATGTTCGAGTACGCCATCCGCGTCGTCGGCGAATACGAGTCGCTGAAGGAAATCGGGGATATCAACCTGAAAACGACCGGGGACAAGGGCGTCGTCCGCCTCAGGGACATCTCCGCCATCAACGATTCCCTGAAAGAGCGGCAGGGCGTCACCCGGCTCGACCGGAAGGAAAGCATCGGCCTTCTCGTCCACAAGGAAGCCGGGGCCAATACGGTCAAGGTCACGCGGCTGGCCAAGGACGTCATCGGCCAGATCGCGAAGGAAAACCCCCACATTCACATCTTCATCGTGTCCGAGCAGGCGGGCTACATCGAGTCGGTCATCAAAGCCGTCAAGAACGAGATCTTCCAGGGCGCCATCCTCGTCTTCCTGGTTGTCTTCATTTTCCTCCAGGAATGGAAATCCCCCCTCATCATCAACATCGTCATTCCCATCTCGATCATCGCCACCTTCAACCTCCTCTATTTCTGCAACATCACCCTCAACATCATGTCGCTGGGCGGGCTGGCCTTGGGGGTGGGCATGCTCGACGACTGCGCGGATGTCGTCTCGGAAAACATCTTCCGCCACCGGAGCCTGGGGAAACGTCCGGCCGAAGCGGCCTATGTCGGGACCAAGGAAGTCGGCGGAGCGGTCGCGGCCACGGCCTTGACCACGATCGTGGTTTTTCTGCCGATCATCTATGTCCACGGCGTCGCCGGCCCCCTCTTCAAGGACGCGGCGCTAACCGTGACGTTTTCCCTGATCGCCTCCCTCATCTGCGCGCTGACCCTCCTTCCGATGCTCCAGGCCCGCAAGCTGAGGTGGGGCCTCGCCGATCTCGGAGCGGACGGGAGCCCGAAGGACAAATTTCTCAAGCGTCCGGAGCCTGGGAAGAAGCTTCATCCCCTGCTTCGCGGGTATAGAGGAGCCCGCCGGGTCCTTTCGAAAGCCGGGCGGGGGGTTTATCGCCTTGCGGACCTCATCGCCAGCTTCGTGACGCAATGGCTGGCCTTCGTTTTACGCGTCCTGGCGCTACCCTTCAAGCCCGTCATCCGGATCGTCTTCCGCGGCTTCAACTCCGTTTACGGGCCTTTTATCGTACGCTACAGGGGTTGGCTCGTCTGGAGCCTCGACCATAAAAGCAAGATCGCCGTCGCTTCGCTGGTCTTTTTCGTCGTCACCTTCGCCATCGGCGGCCTGCTGCCCCGGGAGCACATGCCGCCCATCAAGGCCACCTCGTTCGAGCTGCAGATGAAAACGCCGGTCGACTATTCCCTGGAGCAGACGGGCGATGTCGTGGCCTCCCTCGAGCAATTTCTCCGGACGGCCAAGCCGGTCCAGGTCACGTTCTCCCAGATCGGGATCGTGAGCGGCATGGAAAGCCTGGACCTGGGGGCCTCGCTCAACTCCGCCCGGGTCTACGTCAGGGTCAAGAATCCCTCGGACCTGGAGCCGACGCTGGAGGGCCTGCGCCGCCGCCTGGCCGATTTCCCCGATATCTCCTACACCGTCGCCCGCGAAGAATCGGCCCTGGCCGAATTCCTGGCGTTTTCGACGGGCGAAATCGGCCTCAAGATCCAGGGCAACGACCTCGACAAGCTGCAGGAGATCTCGCGGGACCTGGTCGCCCGGCTGAAGCGGGTCAAGGGCATCGTCGACATCAGCACCAACATCGGCGAGGGAAAACCCGAGTTCCGCGTCTCCATCAAAAAAGAAGCCCTGGCCAAGTATCCGAACCTGTCCCCGAGCGTCCTGGGCGACTTTCTGGTCGGCGCCGTCAGGGGGAAAAAGGCCACCGATTTCAACGAGATGGAGAAAAAATACGACGTCGTGGTGCGCATGGGGCAGGGATCGAGAGCGACCGTCGAATCGCTCCTCGACGGTCAATTCCCCTACGCCGGAACCCTCATCCCCCTGCGGGACCTGGTGACGGTCGAGCCGGCGCGCGGGCCGCGGGAGATCCGGCGCGAGAACCAGCTGAGGGAAATTCTGATCACCGTCAACCTCCACCAGGCCAAGATCAGCCGAGTCGTCCCGGCCATCAACGAGCAAATCAAGCAGGTGGCCCTTCCCGAAGGGTATCAGATCGTCTACGGGGGCGAGCAGGAAGAAATGGGCAAATCCTTCAAAAGCCTTTTCCTGGCCCTGATCCTGGCCGTCATCCTGACCTACATGATCATGGCCGCCCAGTTCGAGTCGCTGCTCCATCCCTTCCTGGTCATGTTGACCCTGCCGATGGGCGCGGCCGGCGCCTTCGTCTCCCTTCTCATCGGCGGCCAGTCCCTCAACGTCATGTCCATCATCGGCATGGTCGTCCTGGTCGGCCTGGTCGTGGACGACGCCATCGTCGAAATCGATTTCATCAACCAGTTGCGGCGAAGCGGGAAGGCCCTGCGCGAATCCGTCGTCGAAGGCTGCATGACCCGGCTGCGGGCTATCCTGATGGCATCGCTGGATACGGTCTTCGGCCTCATCCCGATGGCCCTCGGCCTGGAGCGGGGGTCGGAGCTCCTCAAGCCGCTCGGGATCGTGGTGGCCGGCGGACTGCTCTTCTCCACCTTCCTGACGCTGATCCTCATCCCGGTCGTCTACGAGGCCGCGGAGGGGGTCATGGAACGCAAAGCGAAAGCCTCCCGCAAGGCCCTGGAGACCGCCCGGCTTTAGCCCATGATCAAGTTCTTCGTCGCGAGGCCGGTCGCCACTTCGATGCTCTACCTCTCCCTGCTCATCCTGGGCATCTACTCGTTCACCAACACTCCCCTGGAACTGGCGCCCAAGGAGGACTACCCCCAAATCGATGTCCAAACCGGCTGGCCCGGGGTCCCGCCCGAGATCATCCAGACCAAAGTTACAGCCCCGCTCGAAGAAGTCCTGTCCTCGGTCAAGGGCATCCGCAAGATCAGTTCATCCTCCCGGATCGGGATGTCTCAGATAACGATCGAATTCGACCCGAAAATCAACATGGAATTCGCCAACCTGGCCCTGCGCGAAGAGATCGCCAAGCTGCGGCTGAAAAAAATTCTCCCCTACGGCGTGAGGCCGAACGTTCAAGCCTATGTCCCCGAGGATTTCCGCGTACGGCCGTTCCTGAGCTATACCATATCGGGCGATTACCCGCTTCAAAAACTCCGCGAGCTGGTCAGGGAGAAGCTCGTGTTCGGGCTCGGCTCGGTCCAGGGCGTGTCGCGGGTGGAGGTGGGCGGCGGCTCGGACGCGGAAATCCTGGTCAGCCTGGACAAAGACAAGCTGAAGACCTACGGCATCGAACCCTACCAGGTCCTCACGGCCGTCCAGAACCGGATTCGCGTCTATCCGGCGGGAACGATCGTCCAAGGGACGCGCGAATTCCTGTTCAAGGTCAGCGACGCCATCGGCGACCTGAAAGAGATGGGGACGACCATTGTCGGCGTCAGCGGTCACAATCCGATCCGGCTCTCCGACGTCGCCCGCATCGCGCCGACCTACGGCGAAGTCTATTCCCTGCACCGGATCAACGGCCGGCCGACGATCTCCGTCACGATCGCCAAGGAAAAGGGCGTCAACACGCTGAAGACGGCCGGAGAGGTTAAAAACAGGCTGGCCGGCCTTCGCCGCTCGCTGCCGTCCGACCTGACCTTCAAGACGGTGGACGACGAGAGCGCCGAGATCCGCCGCAACTTGAACGACCTCGCCAAGCTGGCGGCGATCATCACCGCCGTCGTCTTCCTCATGATCTTCATCGTCCTGAGGCGCGTCGGCCCGTCGCTCTTGATCCTGTCCTCGATCGCCTTCAGCACCGTCATCACTTTCAACCTGATCTACGTCTTCAAGGTCTCCTTGAACATGCTGACCCTGGGGGCCCTGGCGCTTGGGTTCGGCATGTTCGTCGACGATTCGATCGTCGTTTTCGAGAACACCCTCCGGCACCGGGAGAAAGGAGTTGCGCCGCTCGAGGCGGCCTCGAAAGGACCCCGGGAGGTTTTCGTCGCCGTGCTGGCCTCCACCCTGACCACGATCAGCGTCTTTGTCTGCTTCCCCTATTTTCAGGGGCGGCTCAAGATTTACTACCTCCCGTTGGCCGTGGTGATTTCGTCGGCCCTGGCCGCCTCGCTCCTGGTCTCGTTTTCGTTGATTCCGGCCCTCAGCCCTCGGTTTCTTCAAAAGGTGAGGGTCGAGGCTCCCTCCCTGGCCCGGAAGCGGTTCGAGAGGTTCCTGTCGGCCGTGCTTCGACACCCCGTCCCGGTCTTGGTCGTCGTTGCCGCGCTTCTCTTCGGCAGCTACAAATGGTTCCGGTCCGAGGTCACGATCGGCGAGTGGTTCCGCTGGTACTCTCAGGAACGACTCTCCGTTTATGTGGGCCTGCCGGCCGGGTCGAACATCGAACAGACCGACGCGGTCATCAAGGCCTTTGAGGACAAAGTCCTCGCCGGCCCGTTTCCCAAGGAAATGAACGCCCAGGTCTCGGCCGAAAGGGCTTCTCTGGACATTCGATTCCCGACTGAAATCGAACGCTCGTTCCGGCCCTACGCGCTCAAGGAAGAGCTCATCCAGCTCGCCACCCAGTTCGCGGGCATCGACGTCTACGTTATGGGATTCGACCCCCAAGGCTACTATTCCAGCATGGGAACCGGAACCTTCTACAGCTCGCGGATCAAATTTTACGGCTACAACCTGAAAAAGCTCCGGGAGATCGCGTCCCGGCTGGAGAATCAACTTAAGCTCAACCCCCGCATCAAGGAGGTCCGGACCGTATCCAGCCGTTTCGAATCTTATCGAGGAGACTCGTACGAGAACATCCTCAAGATCGATCCGGAAGCCCTGGGCAGGCACGATATCGATCCCGCCTATCTCTACGCCTATCTGAGCACGCTTCTGCGCGGAAATTTCGGGACGCCGATCAGGTTGATCATGTCCGGCAAGGACATGGCCGTCTCCGTGAAGTATCCCGAGGCCGACCGGACGGACTTGCGAAGTCTTCTCGATGCGCTGATCAGGACGCGGGGCGGCGAGTACCTTCGCCTGGGCGAGATCTCGAGTCTCGAGGAACGGCCGATCGCCGGCTCGATCGACCGCGAGAACCAGCGCTTCCAGCAGACCGTCATGTGGGAGTTCCGGGGCCCGTCCAAGGCCGAGGAGAAATACCGGAAATCCGTCTTCGCCTCGCTCCGGCTGCCCCCGGGCTTCTCGGCGACCATGGACGAGGGTTGGCTCATGACCGGGGAGGAAAAGGGCCAGATCGCCCTGGCCATCGCTTTTTCCCTGGTTTTCATCTTCATGATCCTGGCCGCGCTCTATGAATCCTTCCTCCACCCGTTTTTCATCATGTTGGCCGTGCCGCTGGCCCTGATCGGCGTGTTCGTCGCTTTCGTCATCGCCAAGTATCCTTTCGACAGCTCGGCCTACATCGGCGTCGTTTTGCTGGGAGGGATCGTCGTCAAGAACGCCATCCTGCTCGTCGATCATATCAACCTGAAGAGGCGGCAAGGCCTGCCGTTGGCCGAGGCCGTGATCGTCGGAACCCGGGACCGCATCCGCCCGATTTTCATGACGACCAGCACCTCCGTCTTCGGCATGCTGCCCATGCTGCTTCTCCAGGCGGAGTCCGGCGTCAAGCGCCAGATCTGGTCCACGCTGGCCCTGTCCACGCTGGGCGGCCTGGTTACCTCGACGATTTTCCTCCTGGTCGTGATCCCGATTTTTTATTTCTACGGCGACCGTCTGCGCGGCTGGGCCGGCGGAAAAATCGCGGAATTGCGGCGTCCGGAAAAATAGATTATAGACCGCGGAAATTTCCTCCCGGCCCATCGCTCAGATCCATTATTCCTATCTGGACATCGCGGCCTTTTTTAGATATGAATAGACAATGCCCGCTCATGAAGAAGACGCCGGCATCAGACCGATATTTCTATCGACTTAAACGAGGAGGATCCATGAAAATTATTTGGGGCCGTCTCACAATATTCGCTGTTATGGCGATTTTCCTCGGCGCGGTTTCTACACTCGCGGCCGAAAATCGGGGCATCGAACACGGGACCCGCTATGACCGCCTTGTCATCCGCAACGTCATCGTCATCGACGGCAAGGGCACGCCGCCCCGCGGCCCGCTGGACGTCATCGTCCAAGGCAACCGGATCGCGACGGTCATGGGAGCGAACGCAAGGCAGGACGCCTACAAAGACGAGAAGCACGTCCTCGACGGCGCAGGCATGTATCTTCTCCCGGGATTGATCAACAGCCACATCCACCTCCATGACGAACGCGCCGGCATTTCCCAGCCCTTCGAATACGAATACAAGATCTGGCTGGGCTGCGGCATCACCACGGTCCGCGACGTGGGGAGCGACCCCGCCAAGGCCCTGGCCGAGCGCCGCAAGAGCCAGGAAGGCGCCATCGCCGCGCCGCGCATTCTTGTCTACATGGTCGCCGGCGGCCGCACGCCCGAAGAAGGGCGCAAAGCGGTCCGGGCCATCAAGGAGCAGGGCGGCGACGGCGTCAAGATCTTCGGGATGGACCGCGACATCATGGCCGCGATCGTCGACGAATCGAAAAAGCTGGGCCTCCGGGTGGCCAGCCACGCCGGAGTCGAGGAGACCGACGCTTGGGACATCGCCGCCTTCGGAGTCACATCGATCGAACATTGGTACGGCGTGCCCGACGCCGCGCTCATCGGCTCGCAGAATTTCCCGCCGTCCTATAATTACAACAACGAGAGCGACCGGTTCCGTTGGGCGGGCCGCCTGTGGCGGGAAGCCGATCCCGTCAAGCTCGACAAGCTCCTGACGACGCTCGTCGAAAAGGGCGTGGCCTGGGTCCCGACTTTCAGCACCTACGAGGCCTGCCGCGACATGACGCGGGCCAGGAATCTGCCCTGGTTCAAGGAGTACCTACACCCGGCCCTGGAGGCGTACTTCAAGCCCAGCCCGGCTCGCCACGGCGCCTTCAGCTGGAATTGGTCGACCGAGGATGAAATCTGCTGGAAGGAAAACTACAAGATCTGGATGAAGGCCGTGCGCGATTTCGCGATTAAGGGCGGCCTGGTCGGCGCGGCCGACGACGCGGGTTTCATCTACACGTTGTACGGCTTTTCCTTCTTGAGCGAACTCGAGCTCCTACAGGAAGCCGGGTTCCACCCGATCGACGTCATCCAGTGCGCCACGGGCAACAACGCCAAGATCCTGGGAATGGAGGATCAGCTGGGCCGGATCCGTCAGGGATTTTTGGCCGACTTGATCCTGATCGACGAGAATCCGCTCCAAAACCTGAAGTACCTCTATCCGACCGGCGTTCTCGACATCAAGGACGGGAAGCTCATCCAGCGCGGCGGCGTGAAATGGACGATCAAGGACGGGATCGTCTACAATACTCCGGCCCTGCTCAAGGACGTGACCGACATGGTGGCCAAGGCGCGGGCGGAGAGGCAGTAGGCGCCGTTCAGCAGCTGTTGGGCCTGCATAATTTCGAATTAAGTCATGTGTCCCCGGAATTCTTGGTATTATAATAGACCGGCATGAAACGGACGACAGCGCTCCTCCTTCTGGCGGCCCTCTCCCTGCTGGGGCTGAGCCTGATGCATCTCGTCCACGGCTCGTTCCATCACGATTCCTTCGCCTACCTGGTCACGGCCGAGCATTTCCTGGGCCGGACGGACATCATGGACGCGCGCCGGATCACCCTGTTCACCTTCCTCCTGATGCCATTGGCCGGCCGGCCGGCGCTTCTTTATATCTTCCTGGCCGCCGTCGCCTGGGCCGCATTATTCGTCGTCTCCAGGATCGTCGATATCTTCGGTCCGCGCTCTTCGCTTCACTATCTCTTTTTCCTCGTCCCCTCCTACACAACCTATCTCATGACTTCGGTCCTCCAGGAAGGCCCGGCCTTGCTCCTGTTGGCGCTGGCCGTCCTGGCCCTTTTGCGAAAAAAATACCCGGCCTCGCTCGTCGCGCTGGCGCTGTCCGTATTCATGCGGCCGGCCATGCTGACCATGGTCCCCGGGTTTCTACTCGCGCTGCTTTACCACAAACACCTTTATCCGGACTATCTGGACATCGGAAAAACAACCCCGTTGGCCGTCCTCATCCGCAGGAAAACCGCCCGCCTCGTCCGGGACGGCTTGATCTACGGCCTCGTCTTCCTCGGAGCTTCCCTTCTCTGCGCGGCTCCGCTTTTAATCCTGACGCCGGACCCGTTCATCTCGTTCAAGATCCTGTCCGGCGTCTACATCAGGGACAATCTCTTTAGGTTCGCCTTCCCCATCCTCTGTATTTCGCTGTACGGCGCCCTCCTCGCCCCCGTCGTCCTTCATTCTTTTTACTCGCTCTACAAGGCCCGCCGGGCGGTCTTCGTCTTCCTCGCCCTGCTGTTCCTTCCTTACCTGGCCGCTATTTGGTACCAGGCCAACATCC
The DNA here is from genome assembly GCA_022867325.1 of Candidatus Aminicenantota bacterium. GTDB lineage: Bacteria > Acidobacteriota > Aminicenantia > Aminicenantales > JAFGBC01 > JAFGBC01. The sequence goes on from JALHUR010000287.1 coordinate 16,667, forward strand.
GCTATCTCATTTACCTGGTCATTCCGATCGCGGTCGCCGTCTCGAACCTGTCTCTCCCGCCCTGGAAACGCGGGGTCCGGATGGCCGCGCTCGCGCTCTGCGTTCTCTCCTTTCTCTATCCTTTCGGCCCGTTCGTCTATTACTATGATTACCAGCAAGGCCGCCGCGTCCTGGGCGTCTCGGCCAAGCCCTTCATTTACTTCGATTCGGAATACAAAGGGCGCCAGTACCTGGAGATCCGGCGGCTGATCGAAGCGAAAGAACTTAGCGCCGAGGAGCAGAGACTGCTCGAATCCTACCGGAGCTCCCCGATCCTGGATTACCTGCGCCGCCACCCCAAGCTTCCCTTCAGCCGAATTTGATTTTTTTGCCAAAAAATTGGGAAAATAGATGTCTGTCACCAATTAAAATGTCACCGATTCATCAGTGAAAGGCCGAGAATGGAATCGCCGAAGCTCCTCTATCTCTCCCGGGCCGACGTCGAGAGGGTCGCCCTTCCGATGCCGCGGATCATCGAACTCCTCGAAACCGCCTTCATAGAGAAGGGCGAGGGGCGGGTCGAAATGCCGCCCAAACCGGGCATCCATCCCGGGGCCGACGCTTTCATCCACGCCATGCCCGCCCTCATCCCCGGCCTTCGATCGGCCGGCATCAAGTGGGTCAGTGGCTTCCCCGATAACCGGAAGCGGGGCCTCCCCTACATCTCGGGACTGATCGTCCTCAACGACGTCGAGACGGGCTTCCCGACCGCCGTCCTGGACTGCACCTGGGTCACGGCCCACCGGACGGGCGCGGCCTCGGCCCTTTCCGCCAAGTACCTGGCCCGCCCCGGGAGCGAGATCCTCGGCATCCTGGCCTGCGGCGTCCAGGGCCGGACCCACCTCCTGGCCATGGCCGCCCTCTTCCCCATCCGGCGCGTCTACGCTTACGACATCGTCCCGGAGGTCCAGAAACGCTTCATCGAGGAGATGTCCGCCCGGACCTGGATCGAGATCGTCGGCGTCGACGATCCCCGCCGGGCGGTCGAAGCGGGCGACATCGTCGTGACTTCGGGCCCCATCCTCAAGCACCCCCGGCCGACGATCGGGAAAGGCTGGCTCCGGGCCGGGGCGTTCGCGAGCGCGGTCGATTACGACAGTTACTGGACGCCCGAGGCCATGGCCGAGATGGACAAGCTCGCCACGGACGACATCGCCCAATTCCGTTACGTCCGGAGCACGGGCTATTTTCAAAGGACGCCCGAGCCCTACGCCGACCTGGGCGAGATCGCGGCCGGCCGCAAGCCGGGCAGGGAAAACGCCGGCGAGCGGACCATGGCCGTGAATCTGGGGCTGGCCCTCGACGACATGGCCGTGGCGCCCGAAATCTGCCGCCTGGCCAAGGAGCGAGGGATCGGGACCTGGCTTCCGCTTTAGGAGTAGAAATCATGCCCGCCGTAAACGCCGTCGCGCCCTTCAAGGGATTCAGCAAAGAGACCGTCCGCTTCTTCAACGGACTGCGCCGGACGAACAGCCGCGACTGGTTCGAGAAGAACCGCGCGGTCTACGAGAATCACGTTCTTGCCCCCGCCAAGTCGTTCGTGGTGGACATGGGGGCGAGGCTGCGGACGCTGGCGCCCCGGATCGCGGCCGTCCCCCAGGTCAACAAGTCCATCTTCCGCCTCAACCGCGACACCCGCTTCAGCCTGGACCCGTCGCCCTACAAGACCAACCTTGGGATCTACTTCTGGGACGGGAGCCGGCCGCGCATGGAGGCGACGGGATTCTATTTCCATCTCGAGCCGCCTACGCTGATCCTGGGCGTTGGATTTTACATTTTTCCCGACATTCTTATCGACCGCTACCGGAGAGCCGTTGTCGATCCCAAGCGGGGGGCGGAGCTCGCGCGGCGACTGGCCCGGATCCTGGAGAATAAGGAATTCAAGCTGGGCGGACAGCATTACAAACGCGTCCCGGCGGGCTTCGACCCCGGCCACCTCAACGCCGAGCTCCTCAAGCACAACGGCCTCCACGTCGGATTCGAAACACGCATACCTGAAGAGCTCTATTCGGCCCGGCTCATCGACTACTGTTTCGATAAGTTTCGGAAGATGGCCCCGCTCCACGACTGGCTGGCCAAGCTTCTTTGACGGAGAAAGACGATGGGCGGTCAATACTCGGCGCTCTTTTTTAAATCCATGGTCCTGATCTTTCGGATCGCCGATATTTTCCACGATCCCGGCAAGAAACTGACCGGCTTCGGAATCCGGCCGGGAGATACGGTCGTCGACTACGGCTGTGGACCGGGACGCCATCTCCGGGCCGCCGCCTCCTTGGCCGGTCCCCAGGGCCGCGTTTACGCGGCCGACATTCATCCGCTGGCCATGTCCGCCGTCAAGAGGCTCGCTGCAAAGGCCGGGCTGACGAACGTAGTCCCGGCCGAGATCCGCGCCGGTCGAAGCGCCATCCCCGACCGGGCGGCCGATCTCGTCTACGCTCTGGACATGTTCCACCGTGTCGACGATCCGGTTCCGTTCCTGGCTGAGATCAATCGGATCGTCAAGCCCGGAGGCCGGCTCATCATCGAGGACGGCCACCAATCCCGGACGAAGACGCTGGCAAAGCTGTCCCTCTCCCCACGCTGGATGGTCGAGCGGGAAACGGCCCGCGACGTCCGACTCCGCCCTGCTTAGATGAAGATGAGGACCGCCATGATAAAGAAACCGAGCGTCCGACCCCACAAAAAATCCGGCAGGCCCGAAAGGCTCCACAAAGACCTCGCCTGCTAACAAATTGAAGATGTAAAAATGTTAGTAGCACATCGTCTTCTTGTTTATAATAGACTTCGAAATATGACGGCCGTTCCATGAACCGGGACAATCATTCGATCGCCCTCCGTATCTCGGGGTTGACCAAGCGATTCGGCGACCTGACCGCCGTCGACGGGTTGTCCCTCGAAGTTCGCCGGGGCGAGATCTTCGGCTTCCTCGGCCCGAACGGCGCGGGAAAAACGACCACGATCAAGATGATGTGCGGCCTGCTCCGGCCCGACGCCGGCGCGGTCGAGGCCAACGGCGTCCCCGTCCGCGCCTCCGGGTTCAAGGGCCTGCGGACGATCGGCCTCTCCCCCCAATCCATCGTCATCTGGGAAACGCTGACCTGCCTCGAACAGCTCGTGTTCATGGGCCGCGCCTATGGGCTCGACCGGGCAACCGCGCGGCGCCGTTCTCTCGAACTCCTGGATGCGTTCGGACTCGCCGAGAAAAAAGACAAGTTCGGCAAAACCCTGTCGGGCGGAATGCAGCGCCGCCTCAACATCGCCCTGGCCCTCGTCCACGGCCCGGACGTCCTTTTTCTGGATGAGCCCCAAGCCGGGCTCGACCCTCAGAGCCGGGTCCTCGTCCGCGACTATATCAAATCCCTGACGGGAAAGACCACGGTCGTCCTGACCACCCACGACATGGAGGAGGCGGAGAAGCTCTCCGACCGCGTCTGTATCATCGACCACGGACGGCTTCTCGTCTTGGACACGGTCGAGGCCATCAAGAGCCAGTTGGGCGAGGGCGACCTGATCGAGATCGAGCTGGCCGAGGACGCGCGGACCGCCCTCCTCCCCCACATGCCGGCCCTGGAGCGGGAGGGCGCCGCGGTGACCATCCGGGACAAGACGCTGACCCTGGTCACGGCCGGGGCGGCCGGGGTTCTGCCCGAAATCCTGCAAATCATCAAAGCCCGCGGACTCCGCCTGGAGAACCTGCGGGTGCGGCAGAAAACTTTGGAGGACGTCTTCATCAAGCTCACCGGCCGGGGGCTGCGGGAATAGTCATGGCCAAGCTCCTCGCCTACTTCGGAAAGACGTTCAAGGAGAACCTGCGCGAGTGGAAAATTTTAATACTGGCGTTGGTTTTCGGCCCGTTTTTCGTTTATATGATGTACGCTTATTTCGGAGCGACCAGCCCGAGCTACGGCCTGCTCGTCCTCAACCAGGACCGGCCGGCGGTGACGGCGGACGGGCGGGAAGTCCGGGCCGGGGAAGAGCTTGCGGCCGAGTGGGCCAAGGCCAAGTATCCCGACGGAAAACCCTACTTCAAGGTGCGGGCGGCGAAGTCGGCCGAGGAGGGGAAACGCCGGCTGAAGAATAGGGACGCGGACCTCATGGTCGTTATCCCGGAGGGGTTTTCGGCTTTTATCGCCGAGCCAGCGGATCAAACGGCGCTCGCCGCAAAGAAGACGGCCCCCATCAAAAATGTCGGGGACGAATTCAACGCACGGTTTATGATGGCGGCCGCCTTCGCCGATTTCGTCACCTATTCCTACGTGGCCGCGGTCAAGGCGATCGACCTTCCGGCCGCCGTCGAATTCGAGGGGATCAGCGCCGGTCGCAGCCTCAACGATTTCGATTTATACGTGCCCGCATTGTTGGTGCTCGCGATCATCATGGTTCTTTTCACGGCCGCCGCTTCGCTCATCAAGGAAGTGGATAAGGGCACGATCACACGCCTCATCATGTCGAAGCTCAGCGCGTGGGAGTTCCTGGGAGCGGTCGGCCTCAACCAGCTCCTGATCGGGACGGCGGCGCTGGCCCTAACATATTTTTCGGCCTGGTCGGTCGGCTACCGAAGTAACGGCTCGATACTCTTGTTCTTGCTGGTGGGAGCGCTCTCGACGGTCTCCGTCATCGCCATCAGCCTGATCGTGGCCGGCTGGATGAAGACGATTTACGAATTGCTGACAGTGGGCATCTTCCCCTTCTTCGTCCTGATGTTCTTTTCCGAAAGCATGTTTCCTCTGCCCAAGATTTCTTTCCTGAAATTGGGCGGCCACACGCTTTACGCCAACGATATTCTTCCCACCGCCCTAACGGTCAAGGCTTTCAACAAGATTCTGAATTTCAACGCCGGCTTCGCTGATATTTCCTTCGAACTGGCCGGGATTATTATTTTGACGGCCCTCTATTTCGCGGCCGGCCTGTGTTATTTTCGCCGCCGCCACCTCCGTCCCCGCTGAGCGAACCGGCGTCCGGTCAACCCCTCGACTCTCCGGCATAATTGCCTGGACTTGTTAGGGGTTAACCCTGAGCCCACTCAGCCCCATCCCCTCTAAAGGGGCTGAGTACAAAAGTGTCGCTTCTCGTTTCCGCCCTGAAAGGCGGGGTAGCGTCGGCGAACGGGCTAGAACAGACCCGGAATAGACTTGCGGCAGGAAGGGCACTGCGAATCCCTAACTTCGTTCTCTCCTATTGAGAAACCGTGGCGGCGAATTAAGGTTTTTCCGCAGTCGGGGCAAACCGTATCTTCGCCCTCGCCGGGGACGTTGCCGATATAAACAAAACGAAGCCCTTCTTTTTTCCCGATGCCGGCGGCCTTTCGCAGAGTTTCGACCGGGGTCGGGTAGGCCTCCGTGTACTTGAAATCGGGATGGAAGCGGCTGAGGTGCCAGGGGATGTCGGGATCGACGCCCGCCAAAAAGCGGGCGATATCGCGGAGCTCGTCCTCGCCGTCGTTGAGGCCGGGAACGACAAGCGTCGTCACCTCGACCCAGACCTTGAGCTTCCTCATCAGCTTGATGGAGTCGAGGACCGGCTCGAGGCGGGCTCCGCACACTTTCTTATAGGTCTCATCCTTGAAAGCCTTCAGGTCCACGTTGGCCGCGTCGAGATTGGGATGGAACGCCTCGAGAGCTTCGGCCGTCATGTATCCGTTCGTGACGAAATTGTTGTAGAGGCCGGCGGCTTTGGCCAGCTTGGCCGTGTCGAGGGCGTATTCGAAAAATATCGTCGGCTCGGTGTAGGTGTAGGAAATGCTCCGGCATCCGTTCTTTTTCGCCGTTTTGACAATGTCCTCCGGACTGAATTTTTCGCCGCCGGCGTCCCGGCCGGGTCCCTTCGAAGCCTGTGAAATCTGCCAATTCTGGCAGAACGAGCAGCGGAAATTGCAGCCGACCGTAGCGATTGAAAGGGAAGTCGAACCGGGCAGGAAATGATAGAACGGTTTTTTTTCGATGGGATCGACGTGGGCGGCGATAACTTCGCCGTAAACATAGGTCACGAGCTTACCGCTCCGGTTCTTCCGGACGCCGCAGATACCGAATTTGCCGGGAACGATCTTGCAGCGATGGGCGCAGAGCGAACAGAGGACTTTCTTGTCCTCGATGGATGACCAAAGTAGCGCCTCTTTGACCATACCGTCTTTCTAAAAGTGATTATCATCTTTTTTCCTTAGTATTTTCAAGCTTGCCGTCAATCAAGGATGAAGCGACCACGTGGAGGTCAGCACGTCTAAACTAACAAATAGACGAAAGCTCCTGAGGCAAGGGCGAGGGGAGGATGGTGAAGAAGGCCGTATGAGAGACCGAGCGGGCATGGACCGCAAAGCGGGAGCGAGGTCTCGAATCGAGTGAAGCTTTCCTCGCCGGGGAAAGCGAACGTGCCTTCGAGCCATCCTGCCCCGAGCCCTTCCGAGGAAGACGGAAGTCTCAGGCGATCTTGACCGGAACGAGGGCGCGGGGGAGGCCGATCTTCGGACACAGAGCGGCAATGACGCAATCCGCGCAGCGGGGTTTGCGGGCCTGGCAGACGGCGCGGCCGTGGTTTACCAGGAGATAATTGAAATCGAGCCAGGCGTCCTTGGGCACGATCTTGAGAAGATCCTGCTCGACTTTTTCGGGAACGGCCTGTTTGCTCAAGCCCATGCGGCAGGAGAGGCGCTTGACGTGGACGTCGACGGCGATGCCCTCGGCCTTCTTGAAAACCGAGCTCAGGACGATATTGGCCGTCTTGCGGGCGACGCCGGGCAGCGTGATGAGCTTCTCCATGGAATCGGGGACCTCGCCCCCGAAATCCTCGACGATCTTCCGGGCGGCGCCCATGATGCTCTTGGCCTTGTTCCGGAAGAAGCCGGTGGGCCGGATGTCCATCTCAAGCTCGGCCTTGTCCGCTTTCGCGAAGGCGGCCGCGTTCGGATACTTCTTGAACAGAGCGGGCGTGATCCGGTTGACCCGCTCGTCCGTGCATTGGGCGGACAGGATGGTCGACACGAGGATCTGGAGGGGCGTTTCATATTCGAGCGCGGTGCGGCTCTGGGGGTAGGTTTTGCGGAGGAGCTTGATGATGTCGACGACGCGCTCTGACGGCTTCTTCATACGCGCCTCCCTCTAAAACAAACACATGCCGCTGACGCAGCCGCCCGAGTACTCGGGGCCGGCCGTCACGAAATCCAGCCCGCCCCAAGCCGGCCCGGTCCAGCCCTGGAGCTCGGGCCGCGCCTCGAAACTCAGGACTTGCTCCTTCTTCGTCCCGTAGCGATAGACGGTGATGCCCTTGAGCCCCAATTCATGGGCCATGGCGTAGATCTCGCGGATGTCGTCCGCGCTCGCCTCGTAGGGCAGGTTGATCGTCTTGGACACGGAGTTGTCGGTATAGCGCTGGAAGGCGGCCTGGATCCGGATGTGCTGAGCGGGCGGGACGTCGAGCGCGGTCACGAACACGCGGCGCAGCTCGTCGGGAATCTCTTCGAGCCCTTGGATGGAGCCGGCCTTCCCGATCCGGGCCATCAGGTCCTTGTTGGCGAGCCCCCGCTTCATCATCTCCCGCTCGAACAGGGGGTGGACCTCGAACAGCTTGGTCCCGCTCAGGACGTTGCGGACGAAGCTCAGGGCGAACAGCGGCTCGATTCCGCTCGAGCAGCCGGCGATGATCGAGATCGTCCCGGTCGGGGCGACCGTGTTGAGGGTCGCGTTCCGGATATTCATTCCCCGCATCGCGTAAACCGACTTCTTGAAATTCGGGAAAACGCCGCGCTCCTCGGCCAGCCCGGCCGACGCCTTGAGCGATTCCTCGCGCACGAACTTCATTACCTCCGAGGCGACCTTGACCGCCTCCTCCCCCGAATAGGGCACGCCCAGCTTGATCAGAAGGTCCGCGAAGCCCATGATGCCCAGGCCGATCTTGCGGTTGCCGGTCGTCATGGCCTGGATTTCGGGCAGCGGATAGCGATTGACCTCGATGACGTCGTCGAGAAAGCGGACGCCCCAGCGGACCGCCCCACCCAGCCTGTCCCAATCCACGGCCCCATCCTTGACGAAGAGCGCCAGGTTGATGGACCCGAGGTTGCAGCTTTCGTAGGGCAGGAGCGGAATCTCGCCGCAGGGGTTGGTCGCCTCGATCCGGCCCAGGCCCGGCGTCGGGTTGTGGCGGTTGATCTCGTCCACGAAGACGAGGCCCGGATCGCCCGACCTCCAGGCCGAGAACACGACGAGGTCGTAAAGGTTCCTGGCCCGGACCGTCTTGGCGATCTTCCCGGTTCTCGGGTTGACGAGCTCGAACGGCCTGTCCTTCTTGACCGCCTCCATGAAGGCGTCCGTGACCGCGACGCTCAAATTGAAATTCGTGAAGGCCGCCTCGTCGAGCTTGGCCTCGATGAACTCGGCGATGTCGGGATGGTCGCACCTCAGGATGCCCATGTTGGCGCCGCGGCGCCGCCCGCCATGGACGATGACGCCGGTCGCCTGGTTGAAGATGCTCATGAACGAGACGGGGCCCGAGGCCAGGCCCTTGGTCGTCTTGACCAGGTCCCCCTTGGGCCGCAGCCGCGAGAAGTCGAACCCGGTCCCGCCGCCCGTCTGGTGGATCTTGGCCATGTTGCGGAGGGCGCCGAAGATCCCGTCCATCGAATCCTCGACCGGGAGGACGAAACAGGCCGAGAGCTGGCCGAGCGAGGTTCCGGCGTTCATCAGGGTCGGCGAGTTGGGCATGAACTCGAGGGAGGTCATCATCCGGAAGAAGGCCTCTTCGGCTTCGGCCCGGCCCACCTTCCCATTCGGCTTGAAGGCGTCCTCGGCGGCGCCGACCGCCTTGGCGACCCGGGCGAAGAGCTCCCTGGGCGATTCGACGATCGCCTGCTTGTCGTCCTTGAGGAGGTAGCGCGACCTCAAAACGAGGAGCGTATTGAGGGGGAGCTTGAGGTCGTCCTTGACGCCCAGGAAAACCTTGGTCAGCCGGGCCTTCTTGTGCTCCTCGCGGTAGACGATGTAGGCGCGGGCGATGGCCGCCTCGCCGATTTCCATCAGGACCCGTTCGACGATGTCCTGGACATCCTCGACCGTGATCGGGCGCTCGTTTGTCAAGGCGATGGTTTTGGCCAGGACGCCGGGCAGGGCGCGGTCGGCCGCGGCGGCGGACTTCGCCTCGTCCTGGAGGACCTCGAGGGCGGCCCGGAAGACGGCCCGGTGGATCTTGCGCGGATCGAACGGGACCTCGGTCCCGTCGCGCTTTCGGATCTTATCGATACTCGCGGCCATGAGAATAGTCCTTAGACGCCGAGCTCCGACCTGAGCTGGAGGGCCTTGAGGACGTCGCTCCGGCAGATGATGCCCGCGATCCTCTCCCCATCCATGACCGGGATCTGGTGGATGTCCTTGGCCGTCAGCCTGTTGAGGATGGAATTCCCGTCGGCGCCCAGGGGCACCGACTCGAGCTTCTCGCGCGGGGTCATGACGTCGCCGACCGCCGTCGAGCGCCCTTTGACCCGCGGCGTTTCCTTGACGTCCTCGAGGCAGACGATCCCGCGCAACTCCGCCCCTTCCGTGACCAGGAAGACGCGCTCTTTCTTCCTCAGGATGTAGTCGTCGACGAGCTTCTGGACCTTGAGCCCGGCGTCGACCGTCTCGAACGCGGTCGTCATCAGGTCCTCGGCGCGGAGGCCCTCGAGCATGGTCTTGACCACAACCTGCTCGTAGCCCCGGACGGCCGCGTTGTGGAGGAACCAGCCGATCAGGATGAGCCACAATCCCCCAAAGTTACCGCGCAGGACCTGGAAGATCCCGACGAAGATGAGGAGAAAAGCGAAGGCCTGGCCGGTGACCGACGCGACGCGGGTCGCCTTGCGGAGGTCGCCCGTCAGCTTCCAGATGATGGCGCGGAGGACGCGGCCGCCGTCCATCGGAAAGCCGGGAAGCAGGTTGAAGACGGCGAGGGAGACGTTGATGACGGCCAGGTAGGAGGCGGCGGCCCAGAGCGGCGCGCTCACGCCCCTGAGCAGGATCGAAACGATGAAGAAGACCGCGGCCAGGACGAAGCTCGACAGCGGCCCGATCACGGCCATGCTGAATTCCTCGAAGGGCTCCTTGGGTTCCTCGCTGATCTGTGCGACCCCGCCTAAAATAAAAAGAGTAATGCTCCGGACCTTCTCGCCGTTCCGAATGGCGACGATCGAGTGGGCGAGCTCATGAGCGAGGACCGAGGCGAACAGCAGCAGGCTGGTCGCGAGGCCCAGGATCCAATAAAGGCTCCGCGACTGGCCGGGCAGGCTCCTCGGGTAGTAGCTCCCGGCCAGGACGAAGCTGAATAAAAAGAAGATGACGATCCAGCTCGAGTCGACCTTGATGTCGATCCCGAAGACGCGGCCTATCCGCCACGCGTATTTCACGGTTCCCCCGGTTTCAGGCCTCAGGGCCCGACGTGGAAGAGGTCCTGGCCCTCGTGGAATTTCTCGCGCGTGACTGCCATTTTATTCCTCCCCCCGAATCTCCGCCGCTCGAGGTAGGCTCGGGAATTAGAACTTGACGAATTTCTCTTTAGGAGCGCCGCAGATCGGGCACTTGTCCGGGGCGTCGCCCTCGACCGTGAACCCGCAGATCGAACAGACCTGGACGGCCCGCAGGTCGGCATCCTTGCCCTTGTCGACGGCTTCCTTGGCGCGGGCGTAGAGGCCGGAGTGGACCTTCTCGGCCTCGCTCGCCGCGTGGAATCTCATCTTGGCCTCCTTCTCGCCCTGGCGATCGGCGACGGCCATGTAGGCGTCGTACATCTCGGCCACCTCGAAGTTCTCCCCGGCCATGGCGCCGGCAAGGTTCTCGGAGGTCTTGCCGATGCCGGACAGCGTCTTCAGGTGGTTCGCGGCGTGGACCTGCTCGGAATAGGAGGCGGCCTTGAACAGGCGGGCCACGTTGGGGAAGTTCTCGGCGGCGGCCTTATCCGCGAAGGACATGTACTTCAGGTGGGCCTGGCTTTCGCCGGCGAAAGCGTTTTTGAGGTTGTCCTCGGTCATTTTTTTCATGTTTGTCTCTCTCCTTCCATTTTTTTTCGAGTATTAAATACGGATCATTTTCTCGATGGCCGTCCGGGCCCGGTCCGCGATCTCGTCGGGGACGGTGATCCGCGTCTCGAGATTCTCCAGGGCGGACAGGACCTTGGCCAGCGTCGTTTTTTTCATGTTGACGCAGAGGGCCGCGGCCTTGATCGGGATGAAGCTCTTCCCCGGGTTCTCCTTGGCCAGGCGATAGGTCATGCCGGCCTCGGTCGCCAGCACGACCTCGCGCCGCGTCGTCGCCCTCGCCTCGGCGACCATCTGCCCGGTCGAGAGGGCCTTGTCGGAGAGGTCGATGACCTGGGGCCGGCATTCGGGGTGGGCCCAGATCTCGGCCTCGGGGTGCTCGCGCCGGGCCCGATGGACGTCGTCCGCGTAGATCAAATGATGGACGAAGCAATAGCCGTCCCAGGGAATGATCTTCTTCCTCGAGGTCCGGGCGATGAAGGCGGCCAGGTTCTTGTCCGGAACGAACAGGACTTCGGCCTCCTTGAGGGACTCGACGACGCGGACCGCGTTGGACGAGGTGCAGCAGACGTCGCTCTCGGCCTTGACCTCGGCCGACGTGTTGACATAGCAGACGACGGGCCGGCCCGGATAGCGGGCTTTCCAGGTCCGGAGCTGGTCGGCCGTGATCATGTCCGACATCGGGCAGCCGGCCCCGGGCTCGGGGAGAAGGACGTACTTGCGGGGGGCCAGGATGGCGGCCGTCTCGGCCATGAAATGGACGCCGCAGAAGACGATGACGCTGGCCTCGGTCGCGGCCGCTTTGCGGCTCAGTTCGAGGGAATCGCCCAGGATGTCGGCCGCGTCCTGGACTTCGCCCGGCTGGTAATTATGGGCCAGGATGACGGCGTTCCGCTCTTTCTTGAGAAGGGCGATCCGTTCCATCATCTCCGTTCGGTTCATGGTTGGACCTCGCGTTCAAAAGCTCCGGCGGCGCGGGCGCTGCGCTCGGGGACGCCTGCACCCGTCAGCTGATCCGCGCACCGCAGTGGGTGCATTCCTCGGCGTTCTTGTTGGTGAGCTCGCCGCAGTGGGCGCACTCCTCGAGTTCGACCCGGCACTTTCCGCAAAATTCCTTGGTCCCGTCGATCGGGCCTTCGCAATAGGGACAACCCTGATCGGTCTTGTGGGCGGGATGGGCGACCGGGGCCGCCTCTCCCTCCCGCGCCGCCGGCGCGTACTTGGCCCGGTAATCCTCGATGGCCTTGTGGAGGGCGTCGGCGCCCAGGTTCGAGCAGTGCATCTTGTTCTTGGGGAGGCCGCCCAGCTCCTCGGCGACCGAATCGTTGGTGATCTTCACGGCCTCGTCCAGGGTTTTGCCCATGGCCATCTCGCTGACCATGCTCGAGACGGCGATGGCCGCCCCGCAGCCGAAGGTCTGGAACTTGATGTCGGCGAGCCTGTTGTCCTTGACCTTGATATAGAAGGTCATCATGTCCCCGCAGACCGGGTTTCCGACCTGGCCGACGCCGTCGGCGTCCGGGAGGGTCCCGACGTTCCGGGGATTCGAGAAATGCTCCATGACTTTATCGCTGTAGATCATGGCGTCCGCTCCTTTAGGTATTCCGTGTAGAGGGGCGACATCTTGCGAAGCCGCTCGATGATGGGGGGAAACTCGGCCAGGACATAATCGATGTTGGCGGCCGTCGTCCCCTCGATCAGGCTGAAGACGATCGAGCCCTGGGCCGTCGCGTGGTCGAGGCCCATGGCCAGAAGGACGTGGGAGGCCTTGAGCGACTTCGACGTGCAGGCCGAGCCGCTCGAAACGGCGATCCCCTTCATATCGAGATGGAGGAGCATCCCCTCGCCCTCGACGAACCGGATGCAGAAGCTGGCCTGGTGCGGAAGCCGGCGCTCGCGATGGCCGGTCACCACGACCTCGGAGGCGCGGCGGGGAAGCTCGTCGAGGAGCCGGTCGCGGAGGAGGCGCAGGCGTTCCGACCTTTCGGGGAGAAGGCGGCGGGCGATCTCGGCCGCTTGGCCCATCCCGACGATGGCCGGGACGTTTTCGGCGCCGCCCCGCTTGCCCGCTTCCTGGATCCCGCCGTCGACGAGGGGCTGGAGCCACGTCCCTTTCTTGACGAAGAGCGCGGCGCTCCCCTTGGGCCCGTAGAACTGATCGCCGGCCAGGCTCAGGGCGTCGACGTTGAGGGCGCGGACGTCGACGGGAATGCCGCCGGCGGCGGCCACGGCATCGGTATGGATGGGGACGGCGCGGGCGCGGCAGATCGAGGCGATATCGGCGATCGGCTCGATCGTCCCGACCTCGGAGTTGGCGAGCATGATCGAAACGAGGACTGTCTCCTTGGTCAGGGCCTTTTCGACTCGGACCGGATCGACCAGCCCCGTTCCATCGACCGGGACGAGGGTCGTTTTGAACCCGAGTTTGTCGAGGGAGCGGGCCGCGTTGAGCACGGAGGA
>JALHUR010000288.1 GCA_022867325.1 Candidatus Aminicenantota bacterium
CGGCTGCTCCGGCCGATGATCCGCCTGGACGGCCGCCTCCAGCCGGTCTCTTGGGAGGAGGCGTTGGGCGCCGTCGCGGAGCGATTGGGCCGCATCGCCCCGGGGCGGGTCGCCGTGGCCGCATCCGCCCAGAACTCGTGCGAGGATCTTTTCGTCCTTCACCGATTCGCTTCCGATGTCCTCAAGGCCGGTTCGATCACGGGCCCCTGGCTCGGATCGGCGGCCGCCGAGTTGCGCGGGCTTGGGCGGGCCGCCGGACGGCCGCTTCCCCTGAATTTCAAATTGTCCGACATCGGCGGGGCGGAAACGATCCTGCTCATAGGCGAAGACCTCCCTGTGACACAGCCCCTAGTGGGGGTCGAGGTCAATCGGGCCGTCCGGAACGGAGCCGTCCTGCTGAGCATCGGCGTAGAGGGCGGCCGGAACTCCATGCGGAGCCCGGTCGACTTGACCATCCCTCCCGGAAAGGAAGATGCGTTCCTCGAGGCGCTGGCCGCCGCCGTTTCCAATACTGAAGAGCCGGCCGCCGCCAAGGCCCTTCATGGTCTCCGCATCCCCGAACGAACCATTCTCAAAATCGCCGGCCTGATGAAGTCGCGCAAGCCCCCCCTGTTCCTCTTCGGGCCTGCCTTGCTCGGGAGGGCCGGCGGCCGGAACGGTCTGGTGGCGCTCCGGAATCTGGCGGCGCTGACAAAAGGGCGGATTATTCCCCTTGACCTGGAAGCCAACCTTAGAGGCGGCCTTGAGATCGCGGAGGTTTTTCAGGCCGGCCTCGTCGGGGCCGGGAACGGGATTCGAGCCCTGTACCTCGCCGGCCCGTTTCCCAAACCGGAGCCGGGCGCGGCGGAGCTCGTCGTCTTCCAGGGCAGCTATATGAACGAGAACGCATCGATCGCGGATATCATCCTTCCGGAGACGACCTCATTCGAAGCGGAGGGGGCCTTCGTCAATGTCGAAGGCCGCATCCAGCTGTCGGAAAAGGCCCTTGATCCGCCGGGCGAAGCCAAGCCCGGCTGGCTCATCCTGAGCGAGCTGGCCGAAAAAATGGGCGCGGCCGGCTTCGGCCGCGAATCGGCCGCGGATGTCCGGAAGGACCTCGCCGGAGTCGTAGCCGCGTTCGGGAATCTCTCTTCTCCGTCCGTTTCGCGGGAGGGAACATTTCTCGTCGAGAAGATCGGAGAGACTGAGATCGTCCTCGTCGGAAGGGCCGTCGCCGGTACAACGGCCGGATCGCTTCCGGCCGGATTTCGCGATCCCGACGACTATAAAGGCCTGGCCCTGGCCCGAGAGCATAAGAGCTTGAAGCTCATCCGAGGACGATGATGCCCAAAATCCTGGTCCGACAACGACTTGTCCCCAACCTCCATCTCATCGAGGTCGAGGCGCCCGAAGTCGCCAAGAAATGCCGGCCCGGCCAGTTCGTCATCCTCATGCCCGACGAACGGGGCGAGCGCATCCCTCTGTCCATCGCCGACTGGGATCCGGACCGCGGTTCGGTCACGGCCGTTTTCCTGGTCGTCGGGACATCAACCAGGAAACTCGCCGGCCTCAACCCCGGCGACGAGATACCCGTGTTTGTCGGGCCGCTGGGCCGGCCGTCCGAAATCGATCGATTCGGGACGGTCGTTCTGGCCGCCGGCTGTTTCGGCATCGGCGCCCTCTGGCCCGCCGCCCGGGCACTCAAACAGGCTGGGAATAAAGTCATCGCGGTCCTGGACGCCAAGGCGGATTACCTGTTCTACTGGAGAGACCGCTACCGGTCGGTCTGCGACAAGGTCATTCTCTCTTCGCGCGATCACGTCCAGGGATCCAAAGACTTCATCCCCAAGCCCCTCGAAGACGTCCTCAAGACCGAGGCGCCAGTCGACCGCGTCATCGCGGTCGGTTGCACCTATCTTATGTACGCATGCGCCTTGGCCACGAAGCCTCGGGGCATCAAGACGATCGTCAGCCTGAATCCGATCATGGTCGACGGCACGGGCATGTGCGGCGGGTGCCGCGTGCGCGTGGGCGATGAGTCGAAGTTCGCCTGCGTCGACGGCCCGGAGTTCGACGCCCACCAGGTCGACTGGGATGAACTGTTCATGCGCCGCAAGTCCTACCTCGACGACGAGATCCGGTCGCTCTGCCATTGGGAGGAGACCGAGCTTCCATAGGAAAACGGACATAGGGCCATGACCGAAGAGAAAAAGGAACTGACTCCCGAGCTGAAGGAACGGCTCAAGGCGGAGTTCGATAAGGACTGGCGCAAGGAGCTGCGCAAGGCCGTCCCCGCCAAAGAGCGGATGAAGCTTCCCCGCCAGAAAATGCCGGAGCGCGAGCCCGCCGAACGGAACCGCGATTTCAACGAAGTCAACGTCGGTTTGACGCCCGAGGCGGCCCAGGCCGAAGCCCGGCGCTGCCTCGATTGCGCCAACCCCCAGTGCGTCACGGGCTGCCCGGTGGCCATCGACATCCCCAGCTTCGTCAAGCTCATCGAAAAGGGCGAATTCCCGGCCGCCGCCTGGAAGGTCAAGGAAACGAACTCGCTGCCGGCCATCTGCGGCCGCGTCTGCCCCCAGGAGACGCAGTGCGAGGAAGTCTGCACGCTGAAAAAGGCCGCCGGCGTTCCGGTGGCGATCGGGAACCTGGAGCGGTTCGCGGCCGACGCCGAGCGCTTGAGCGGGACGGTGAACATCCCC